>JBCCYK010000035.1:0-34322 GCA_039189905.1 Planctomycetota bacterium | reverse complement strand
CCGTTCGAGTCGATTTGATTGCTGTTTGGTAAACATCAGAAAGCTCTTACTCGCTTGTCTGGGTGTGACGTTTGTGGACCGACGTCGGCCGGTTCAGGGGTAGTAGACGCGGTTGATTACCGATGGTTCGCGAAAAATTCTGCTTTTGCAAAACGAGATGCGTTTGACGGCGAGATCATTTCGTCCGCCTAGAGAAAACTCTGCCACGTTTCGCACAGAAGTCAACCGAATCTGCCATCGCCATTGCTCTCGCATGATTTCAGAAACTTCCTCGAGTCCGATTCAGGCCGCTTCGACCGCAAGATCGAAGCCGTTGTGATGTAGTGTGTGACAGGCATCTTGCCAGCCGAAGAGGAACGACACGCTGGAAGCGTATCCCACGTCAAGACGTCCGTGACTGAAAACTCTGTCGCGGGTGTTTTCTTGTTTGCGGTACAATCTGTGCCATGACATCGAATGACAAACTCGTCTCCACCAGCAAGTTCCTGAGTTTGGTCCTGCGGCATCGTCCCGAAGTGATTGGTGCGAAGCTAGACTCGGAAGGTTGGCTCAGCATCGACGAGCTAATTGGCCAAGCCAACGCTCATGGAAAGACATTGACGCTTGAGCTATTGCACGAAGTGGTCGCCACGAACGACAAGAAGCGTTTCGCCTTGAGTGAGGATGGTTTGCAAATCCGGGCGAGCCAAGGGCATTCGGTCTCCGGCGTCGAACTCGACCTCGAACGGAAGACACCTCCCGAGATTCTCTATCACGGAACGGTCGCAGCTTTTATCGACAGCATTCGGGCTACCGGCCTGCAGAAGCGATCACGACACCACGTCCATCTTTCGCCTGACGAAGAGACCGCGACCAAGGTTGGTTCGCGACGAGGCAAGCCCATCATCCTGAGAGTGGCTGCCGAAACCATGCATCGTGACGGGCACCAGTTCTATCTCTCCGCCAACGGCGTCTGGCTCGTCGACGCCGTGCCACCAACGTACCTGACTTTTCCGGATTGAGTGGCTGCTACTACCTTAGGGCGTTTCCGGGGCAATCAAACGCCGCGGTGGGCTTGCTCCATTCAGAGAACTGGTCAAGCATGGTGCCATTCCACTCGGTGGAATAGTGTCGACGGAGCATTGCAAGTTGAACAATGCAAAAGGCGAATTGAAAGTTGGTCGAGAAGTTCACGGAAAGCGAAATTGCTAATGAAACCGGCGAGTTGTACAGGATTCTCGGCCAGTCGCTCGTCACCGCTCGGAGGAACGAAGAACGAGCCAAAGCGGCACGCGGCAGGCTTGCTCCATGAGGAGCAATAACAGTAACCAATTTGCAATCCTCATTTTTCAATTTACAAGCTCCAATCCACCGAGCCGATCGCGAAATGGCCCGGCGTGTCGTATCTCTGTTTTCCAATGGTCGACGGATCGGGTGCATCTCCGGATAAACTGCGGACGCTCGCGGCCGAAATCATCGAGTTGCCAAGCCTGGTGTCGATTCAATGCGCCCAGGGGCACAGACGAACGGGCCTGGTCGCTGCCGCCGGCTTCCTCTTGTCCGGAAAAGCGCAAACGGACGAAGAGGCAATCGCAATGATTCAGTCTGTTCGATCAGAAGTGGAGCTTAACCGAATGCAGCGATCTCTATTGGAGCAGATCGAGTGAACCGCGATGCAATTGTTGGATGCATTCTGGGGACTGCGGTCGGTGATGCGCTAGGCCTGCCCTACGAAGGGGTCTCACCTAAGCGAGCGGCCAGGTTGCTTGGTGGGCCTGATCGGTACCGATTCTTCTTCGGTAGGGGAATGGTCTCCGACGACACGGAGCACACCTGCATGGTCGCTCAATCTTTGATTGATGCGGTTGACGATGTCGCAAAGTTCACACGTGGGTTCGCGAGACGACTGCGGTGGTGGATACTGGCACTACCTGCTGGGGTTGGAAAAGCGACGGCGAGATCGGGGATCAAGTTGTGGCTCGGGGCGAGTACAACGAATGCAGGCGGAAATGGCCCCGCCATGCGTGCTGCGATCTTTGGCGCGGGCTTGAACGATGTAGCATCCATGCTGAGCTTCGTTCGGGCCTCCTCGCGGCTTACCCACAGTGATCCCAAAGCCGAATACGGTGCCATCGCCGTGGCGTTTGCGGCCAAGCACTCACGCGACAACGTAAACGTCGATGCGAACCTGTGGCTCGACGAAGTTGTCGATGCGGTGGGAGAAAGCGGAGCGGAGTTAATCGATTTGCTTCGCAAAGCCGTTCGAAGCGTTGACACCGGCGAATCCACCACGACGTTTGCGGAATCGCTTAGTCTCGTTCGAGGCGTAACCGGCTACACCTACCACACCGTTCCGGTCGCAATCCACGCGTGGCTGTCCAATCCGAAAGATTTTCGCTCGGCGGTCACGAGCATCATCGAATGCGGTTGCGATGCGGACACGACGGCCGCGATCGTTGGCGGCATCGTGGGCGCTGGTGTCGGGCTAGAAGGAATACCCAATGAATGGCTCGACAGCATCTGGGAATGGCCACGCAGCGTCACTTGGATGAAGCGTCTCGGTGACGCTCTCGCCGCTTCGCTCGATGGTGATCGATCGGTGAAGTTGCCCACCGTCAATCCAATCGCCGTGCTTCTCCGCAATCTGCTGTTCCTATTTGTCGTTCTCATTCACGGCTTTCGCCGACTTGCTCCACCGTACTGATGTCAATCGACCGCGATACGATCGAAGCAAACTTGAGACTGCATGTCGATCGGCTTGCGGGATTGATCGGTCCGCGTACTTTGAGCAAGCCGAGAACGATTCAGGCCACGATCGGCTACATCGAAGGTCAGTGGTCCGAGATGGGATCCAGTCATTCTCGAGAATGCTACGATGCCATGGGCGATGAGGCGACGAACCTGATCGTCGAGTACCCCGGAACCAAACGATCCGATGAGATCGTTTTGCTTGGCGCCCATTACGACACTGTTTTCTGCACACCCGGTGCCGATGACAACGCGTCCGCCGTGGCCGTACTGATCGAAGTCAGCCGATTGCTGCGTGGGCACAGCGGAAAACGAACTGCCAGATTTGTTGCATTCGCTTGCGAGGAGCCACCGTATTTCAACATGGATTCGATGGGCAGCCAGCACCATGCTCGCCTCTCACGACAGCGTGGCGACAACATTATTGGAATGCTGTGCCTGGAAATGGTCGGATACTACAGTCTGACCAAAGGCTCGCAGATGGTTCCACCGGGGATTCCGAAATGGATGCACCGATTCTTTCCCGGGCGGGGCAACTTTCTGGCAGCCGTCGGTAACATGCCATCCTGGAAGTTGTGCTGGAAATTCCGGCGCGGCTTCAAACGCGGCACGCGCCTCTTGCCCCTTTTCTCAATCTGCCTACCCGAAAAGATTCACGAGATCCGTCTCAGCGACAACAGCTCATTCTGGGACCAAGGCTATCCCGCCCTGATGCTCACTGACACCAGCTTTCTGCGCAATCCGAACTACCACCAAGCTACCGACACACCAGACACACTCGACTACCCGAGGATGGCCGAAGTCACCCTCGGCGTCGCATCCGCGATGCAGCGTTTGCTTGGCTGAAGCCACGGTGGAAGACGCTCGACTGCATTCTGGACAGCCGCGTACGCGGTAGCGTTTTCCGGTTTGTCTGCCCAAGTATCGCGTCGAAGCGAATGAACTGCCGAGTGTTGATCAAAACCTTCTTGGGTGGAATTGTCATCTCGCTTTCCGAGTGAACCCGTGTCGCTGCGATTGTGTCCGTTGGCAGTGCGTTCTGCGGATGAGAGAAACTCGACTGAATCAATACGCGATAGACTGTTGGGAATTGCTGTCACTTCCATTTCGGTCAAGCCGTGCTTCTAACCATCTCCACTGAGGACGCTGCCGCCGGCGATCTCAGCTACCTGCTACATAAGCATCCCGATCGGCTGCAGACTTTCCGCATGTCGTTTGGTGATGCGCACGTATTCTACCCGGAAGTTGCCACGGATCGGGTGACTGTTTGCTTGTTGCTGGAAGTCGATCCGGTTGGCATGGCGAAGAAGAATCGCAATCTGGCCAGCGGGCTTTCCGGCTACGTGAATGACCGACCATTTGTCACATCGTCATTCATGAGCACCGCAATCGCGTCGGTCTTCGGTTCCGCGATGGCCGGACGCTGCAAGGATCGACCTTCGGCGACGAGCACGCCGATGGATTTGACGATCCAGCTGCAATCGCTGCCCGTTCGTGGTGGCGAAGCATTTCTCCGCGGACTGTTCGAGCCGCTTGGCTACGCGGTGGAAGCCGAAGGCCAGCCATTGGACGATCAGTTTGCGAGTTGGGGACCGAGCCCCTACCTGTCCGTTCGATTGAAAACGCGGGCACTGCTGTCGGCAGTGCTCAACCACCTCTACGTGCTGATTCCTGTTTTCGATAACCAAAAGCACTACTTCGTCGGTCGAGATGAGATCGAAAAACTGCTGTCAAAAGGTGAAGGCTGGCTGAATTCGCATCCGCAAAAGGAGGCGATCACACGCAGGTATCTTCGCCACCAGCGTGGCATGGTTCGAGTGGCGATGGAACGCTTGAGCGAAAACGGGCCGGACAGCGCAGACGAAGCGGACGAGACACCTTCCGGAGGGCCAAACGAGTCGCCGCTGGTTGCCTCACTGAACGAACAGCGTCATGACGCTGTCGTGGCTGAACTGTCCGCATCGGGTGCTGGCAGCGTGATCGACATGGGGTGCGGCGAAGGCAAACTGCTTCGGCGGCTATTGCAGCAATCTCAACTGAACCGAATTGTCGGCATGGACCTCTCGGTGCAATCGCTCGAGATCGCTTCGAAGCGTTTAAGGCTTGATGCGCTCCCGCCAAGACAAGCCGAGAGGATCGAATTGATCCACGGTTCGCTGATGTATCGCGATTCGCGTTTTGCAGGCTTTGACGCCGCTGCACTCGTCGAAGTGATTGAGCACCTTGATCCGCCTCGATTGGCGGCCATGCAAAAAGTTGTGTTCGAGCACGCTCGTCCAGACTGTGTTGTCGTGACAACGCCGAATGTCGAGTACAACGTCATCTGGGAATCGCTGCCAGCAGGAAAGATGCGGCATCACGACCACCGGTTCGAATGGACACGGGATGAGTTCCAGGGTTGGGCAGGCAAGCTCGCGGAAGCATGCGGTTACGTGGTGACTTTCAAGGGCATCGGTCCCGAAGAGCCCAACGTCGGCACGCCGACTCAGATGGCGGTGTTCAGCCGCGTGTCAGAGGGTGGCGTTTGACGGTCATGAAGCAGAACGCATCACCGCTGTCTACGAATCCGTCCAGACATGAGTGTCGCTCCGCACTTCAAAAGGGCCTCGGGCGAACGCGCATTTGGTCCGATGCCGGGAATCTGGATGTAGATGAGCTGACTTGGGCATGTGTTCAAGATCTCCGTTACGACCAGCAGTGCGAGGACAGTCGGTTTAATTGGCTTTGGTCGATCTTGGGCGCGGGTGACGCACTCGAAAGATGCGAGCCCGCGATTTGGGAAGCACTGACCCATCTGACCGACGAACGCAGTGCTGACCAGCTTTGCAAGCTAGCGATGATGTATGCGTTGTCGGGCCGTGAGCGATTTCGTAAACGCTTGTTTGATCTGGTTGCTAAGAAACATGTCGAAGATGATCTGACTTTGGGCGAAAACGAGTTGATCCGTGTTGCCGGCCTGGATGGTCTGGTCACCGCTGTCGAGAAGCGAGGTGAACGGCTGCAGTATCAACCGTGGGATTGGGATGACGGACTGTTGATGAGAGATTCGATCGAGCAATTCGGTGAGAGCGTCGTCCTCGACTTTCTGCAAACCGACGGATCGAGACTTACCAGACTCTTCATCGACCAATGGCGTTTCCATCGGCAACGCGAAGAAACCGAATTGACAAAAGCTTCGCATCGAGAACGAATGCGGTCCCATTCACTTGCGGATGTACTCGAAGCAGCGCAGTCGGACGACCGCTGTTTTTGGCTGCGAGGCTGGGGCATGCACGCTGATCAGCCCGATGTTGACGAAGTTCTCAGGCAAATCGAGGGCAGTGACGATCCAGCGGTGCAACAACGATTGCTGAAGGTGTTCCTGCGACGAAAGCTGCCCTGGATTTCAGGAAAGCTTTTTGAACTATGCCGGTCCGAGGACGAACAAACCGCATTTTTCGCGTCGCGAGCATTGGAGGGTAATCGGGATTCAAGTATCCGTGCATTCGCTCTCGAATGTTTGGATGATGGCGAGGTCGATCGTGGTATCGACTTGCTGGCGAGCAACTTTTCGAGTGGCGATGAAACGCTCGTTCTAGAACGTGTCGAGATTCCAGAGTGTCCCGACGACCGTCATTCCATCCTTATGTCGTGCCGGATGTTCTTGGAGGCGAACGAGGAGGCCGATGCCCATCTGCTTGCCGAGATGATCTACGAACACACGCCTTGTTCGCTGTGTCGAACCAGTGGTGTCAAACTATTGATGCGACAAAAGCAGGTTCCTGAGTGGATGCTCGAAGAAGTGCGTTTCGACTGCGATGAAGGAACACGCCAACTTTTCTACCCGCAGCCGTCGCAATGGACCGGATGAATATCAAGCTTCCAAACCTATCGCTCGTCGTTTTGATCGGCCCAAGCGGGTCGGGCAAGAGCACGTTCGCGGCGAAGCATTTCCTGCCGACGGAGGTTCTGTCGTCGGACGTTTGCCGAGGGCTGGTCAGCGATGACACGAACAACCAAGCGGCGACCGGGGATGCGTTTGATGTGCTGAACTTCGTCGCGTCCAAGCGCCTGGCAGCCGGGCGACTGACCGTCATCGACGCGACCAACGTGCAACCGGAAGCTCGGAAGTCGTTGGTGACGCTCGCTCGAAAGTACCACGTCTTGCCGGTCGCGATCGTCTTGAATGTGCCGGAGAAGGTTTGCACCGCACGAAATCGGGATCGCGAGGATCGTAACTTCGGGCCGCACGTGATCCGCAACCAGCGGTCTCAACTTCGTCGTTCGCTCCGCGGATTGAAGCGTGAAGGGTTCCGGAATATCACGATCCTTGAATCTCCCGAGCAAATCGGGTCGGTTGCAATTGAGCGCGTGCCGCTTTGGAATGACAAGCGTGATGTGCACGGGCCGTTCGATATCATCGGCGACGTTCACGGCTGCGGCGATGAACTGGAAGCATTGCTCGATGAACTCGGCTACGAGCGGTGCGGGGTGCCTGAAGGAAGTGGACGACGCGAGGAGTCCCCTGATGAAGATCACCACGAGGACGGATTCGTCGCCTCATCTACTACAATTTGGTCACCACTCTGCTACCGGCATCCCGAAGGTCGCATGGCGTTCTTCGTCGGTGACCTTGTTGATCGCGGCCCTCGAAGCGTCGATGTGCTCAGCATCGTTCGCAACATGGTCGCTGCTGGGACCGCGATGTGCGTGCCGGGCAATCACGATGTCAAACTGCTGCGAAAGTTGCGTGGAAAGAGCGTGCAGATCAAACACGGTCTCGCGGAAACGCTCGCCGACATTCAGCGCATTGACGACTCCGCCAGGCCGACGTTCGAGCAGGAACTCGCCGAGTTCCTCGATTCGCTTGTCTCCCACTACGTCGTTGACGGCGGCAAGTTGGTGGTTGCCCACGCCGGCATGAAAGAAGAATTGCAGGGACGCGGCAGCGGCAAGGTTCGGGAATTCGCATTGTATGGCGAAACGACTGGCGAGACGGACGAGTTTGGACTGCCCGTGCGACACAACTGGGCGGCCGAATACCGCGGCGACGCGATGGTGGTTTACGGCCACACGCCGGTGCCCGAGCCGCAATGGCTGAACAAGACGCTCAACATCGACACCGGCTGTGTCTTCGGTGGCAAGTTGACCGCGTTGCGGTATCCCGAGTTGGAAACCGTTTCGGTCGATGCGGCCACGACGTACTGCGAACCAGCCAAGCCGTTTCTTGGTAGCGGACGAGGCGACGAGCCCAACGCGGATGGGTCGCTTACTAGCCAACAGATCGCTGATGATTTGCTCGACGCCGACGATGTCTTGGGCAAACGGATCATCTCAACGCGGCTTCGTCCCAACATCACCGTCCGTGAAGAGAATGCGACCGCGGCTTTGGAGATCATGAGCCGGTTTGCGGTCAATCCGAAGTGGTTGATCCATCTTCCACCAACGATGTCACCGCCTGAGGCCTCGTCCAAAGATGGCTTTCTGGAACACCCCGAAGAAGCCTTGGCCTATTTCCGATCGCAGAAGATCCCATCGGTCGTCTGCCAAGAGAAGCACATGGGTTCGCGAGCGATCGTTGTGCTCTGCAGAGACGCAGATGCGGCTCGCGAGCGCTTCGGGATCGAGGAAGGTGAAGTCGGGGTCATCGTCACTCGAACGGGCCGCCGTTTCTTCAGCGATGCAAGGATCGAAGCCGCGATGTTGCGGCGACTGGTATCGGCGATCGATGGTTCCGGTCTGTGGGAGGACTTGCAAACCAGTTGGATTTGTCTCGATTGCGAACTGATGCCGTGGTCGGCGAAAGCCCAGGATCTGTTGCGTTCTCAATACGCCGCCGTCGGTGCGGCCGCGCGAATCTCGGTCCCCGCCGCCGTCTCGGCGCTCCAAGTGTTAAGCCAGCGACTTGACACCGAGCCAAAGAATGCGGCTGCAAAGATTCTCGCTCGTCTGGAAACGACGCAAGCCAACGTCGACCGTTTCACCCAAGCCTACCGGAACTACTGCTGGGAAGTGGCCGGGGTCGACGATTACAAGCTCGCTCCGTTTCATGTCTTGGCAACCGAAGGCAGCGTTCACGTCGACAAGTCACATCAATGGCACATGAACACAATTGCAAAGATTGCCCGGCGTGACACGACGCTCTTCAAGGCGACCCAAGTTTGCGAAGTCGATTTGGACGATGAGCAATCGATTCAGCGGGCAACCGATTGGTGGCTGTCCATGACGCAGTCCGGCGGCGAGGGCATGGTCGTTAAGCCAGCCGAATATCTCGCACGCGGCAAGAAGGGCTTGGTCCAACCCGCAATCAAATGTCGTGGAAAGGAATACCTGCGAATCATCTACGGTCCCAACTATGACAGCGAGTCGAACCTGAAACGGCTTCGCAACCGCCAAGTCGGCCGCAAGCGTTCGTTGGCAATCCGGGAACTCGCCCTGGGCATCGAAGCCCTGGAACGTTTCGTTCGCGGAGAACCGCTACGAAAGGTCCACGAATGCGCCTTCGGTGTCCTCGCCCTTGAAAGCGAACCCGTGGACCCGAGGCTGTGACGGTTTTCGTCCAGGACCGTGAAGGAGTCAGAGACCTTCGATTCGCTCGGATCAGGAAGTCGTGCCGTGCCAAGATCAATGTCTGTCGGCAGCGAGGCTCGATAGCGTTATTCAGGCCAGGCCCCACCTTCGACGCAGGAACCACTCGCTGCAAAGGCTGCCGGCGAACAGCACAAAAAGTGGCCATCCGGTACCGGGTCCATCACCCAGGCGACGTTTTTGCACAATCGTTTCGCGAGCCTGAAGTCGTCGCTCACCGATCGCACCGAGAAGCTGCTCGATCTCATCGGTTCGATATGATTGCCCGCCAACATCCGCTGTTGCCTGTGAAAGACGTTTGAGGAATCCGTGGTCGGTCCCCAATTGCGTCATCTCGACCGTATCATTTTCGATCTGAAAGGCCTTTTCGACCAAGACCTCCGCAGCGCGTTCTCCTGAGCGGACTTGAAGGCGATAGAAGCCGGCTTCCAAATCTGTGATGCGGCCGCGGCTGACTTGGTTGCCGTCGGCGTTCTGACTGGACGAGTCCACCGCAAGCCGCGTTTCCTGCCCGGATTCAGACACCGCCGTGACCGTCCAGTCGGAGCTGGAGGCAGCTTCACCTCGACTCATGATTTCAAATGAGATCGAGCCACTGGAAGGAGCCCGACGCCGCGACAGCTCCACGCGCACCTCGGAATTGGGGTCATCATCGCGTGCCAAGGACCAGAGCAACAGCTGTCGCCAGAAGCGACGATGGAAGTTGGCGGCGCCCGATCGATGCCACTGCCATGTGGAATCCATTGCCAAGGATGCGACACGACCCCGCCCATATTCTCCGATCACCAGAAGCGGGAGCCGGCTGTCACGATCAGCCAACAAGACTTGGACACCCGGCGCGGCTCGTGTTCCGCGCCATCGGTTCGCGCCAGGAAGAGCTGGGAGGCTTTCCCACGTTCGATCGCCGTCGTTCACACGTGTGAGCCGATGGTCGGTGATCGGCAGCACTCGGATGGGTTTGACGGTTTGTCCGGGCTGCGGTTGCGGCAACTCCGCATCGGGCGACTGTTTTAAGGTATCGTTCATGTTGACGGGGAACACCTTGTTGAGCGGTGACGATGCATAGCCACCGGTTCCATACGCCCATGGGCCGCCCAACGTGATCAAAGCGCCGCCTTCATCAATGCGATCGACGATCTGATTGAGCTGGCGATCGCCCAAGGCTTTGGCGTGCAAGTCACCCAGGATGACCACGTCGTAGCGGCGCGTGGATGCGGACAAATCAAAATCGATGGGCCACTGGCTGTTGGTATCGCGAGGGATCCAACGGTACGTGAGCTCCAGATCAGGGAAACTCTCAAGCGATCGCGTCAGATACGTTTGCTCCAAGCGTACGGAACCCTCCACGTAGAGCACCCGCCCGCCTCCTTCGCGAACGTCAGCGAACGTTGTCTGCGTGTTGTTGTCGATCAGTGTTTCACCGCTTTGTGTCTCGGCTTGCACTTGCAATCGATAAAGACCCGGTTCGGGCGCGATGACTGGAATCGACAAGGGTGTAAGGGCGTCAGCTTCGTTCGCAGTGACCGTTCTTTCGGCGGCGATCGTTCGCTTTCCCTGAGCGTCGATCCACGAAACGACGACATCAACCGGGATCCCCGAAACGCCCTGGAGGAGAGCTTCCACGGGAAGTTCGACGCGATTGCCGGCGAACAGACGCATCTCATCTGGCAGACCACGGATCGCCACGTCGCGTTGCGTCATGGTGCTGCTGGGCGGTCCGATCGGCACCGTCCACAAGGGAACTCCCATCGCATTGATGAGCTTGGCGATTCGTTGTGGGTCCGGAATTGATTGGGGTGGTGGATCGGTCTCTTGGTTGCGGTCGGTCGTCGCTGTTTGAACACCGTCGCCAAAAAGGGCGATCCCGGCGATGGGACTGCCTGCGGCCGCGTCGATCGTGGTCTGCAATGGAGCGGCGAGATCGGTGCGAGAGGACTTTGGAATGGTGTTGAGAAGACTGGAGAGTGATTCTGCGGAATCACTCACTTTCCCATCGCTCACAACGTCTGAGGTGGAACCGTATCGGACAAGGACGACACGGAGATTGTCGCTGAGCGAATCCAAACCGGACATCAGCTGTTGGAGCGCTAGGCTTTGCTGCGTCCACCGATCTTGTTCTGAACCTGGGCGGACTGATCCTGGGAGTTGCATGCTTTGTGACACGTCAACGGCAATGCAGAGCGCTGCCGACGAAGGGCGATTGTCCGTGCGCACGAGGGACGGTCGCAATGTGACGAGCAGCACACAGATCGCGGCGACAATTCGCAGGCAGATCAAGGTTCGGCGTTGGCGAGGTCGCGTTGTTGGGGGTGTCAGCAAGACCAACGCGGCGACGATCGCAACCGCCGCCAGTCCTCCAGCCCAAGGTGATCCATAGATGGGCTCCAGGCGAAATGCGCTCATGCCGAGGCCCTCCGCGCGGCTGCCGTTCGCGACGAGGTCCGCCAAGAAGGGCGAGGCTTGGAATCGTTTTGATAGAATCGATTACTGAGGAACTGCTCCAGCAGGAATGCGATCACCACGAGCAACATGATGGGTCCGTGAAGCGACACCGGTGAAAGGTCACCACGACCACTCAGGTCCAAGGGAGTGTTGGAACCCAACCACTGCCAACCGGTGTCACCAAGGATCTGCGTCAGAGACGAACGGTCGACGGGTGTATCGGAGGACCATTTCGGATCCAAGTTGGCGCTAAAGCCACCCCAGAAAACGCCACCCCGAACGAAGTGCGTTCCCACTTCGTCGATGCGGGTGACCTCCACTCGTTTGCTGGCCTCACCGTCTGGGGACGTCCGTGCGGGAAGCACGGTCGGATTTACCGAGCCGGGGCGAAACCAGGTGAGCGTCTCCACTGCCACTGATTCGGAGCTGGTGCCGGCTCGTTGGAGTGAGCGTTTTGGTAGCGTCGGAATCACAAAGTCACCGGCGGTCCCCACCGGCACCGTGCTCGGCATCTCCTGAGATCCGCATGTCCATTGGGCCAGCGTGCGTGTCAGCAGGAAAGCTGGCCAAGAATCGGATGCAACAAAGAAGTCGTTCCAAGGGCGTGTTTGGTCCACCAGGGCTGGAAGCGGTGTCGTCATGACCGCGATCGGACCACGTGGAACAGGCGCGTCTGTTGGCGAACCGGGAGAGGCGCTCATGATCGCGGGATGTCCCTCATCGTTCCAAGTTGCCAGCGTCGACCAATCGTTTGAAGGGACCGCTTGAACGTGAAGCCGGACGCGGTACGCCGACCAGATCGGTTGTGGTTCAACATCGAGGAGGGGCTGGGTCAGGGGATGTCGTGTCGGCGCGACACGCAGGAAGGTTCCCGGTCGCGGCGTTCTCCAAACACGACGCAGCTTGGGGAGTAGGAAAGCGGCACGGCCCACTTCGTCGGCGTTGCCGTGATTGAGCGTTGGGTCGAATTCCAGCTGAGGGCCCATCAAGATCGCGATGCCCGTTCCAGATTCAGATGCACTCGCGATTTGCTGCCACCTCTGAAAAGTCAGCGGACTGCGTGGTGCGACAAGGCCTTGCTGATCCACGCGCAGCGGTGGGTCGAGCAACACCAAACCGTCATAGTCACTGGGTTCCGTTGCAACCAAGTCATCCCACTGGATGGAATCGATTTGATAAGCCGCATCGGGGTCATCCACTTCTTTGGGGGCGCAGATCGCCGTGGCCATCACGCGTCGTTCAAGGTCCGATTGCCCAACAAGAAGAATCCGCGCCGAGCTTCCGATTCGGATCGTAAGGAAGCGACGGTCGTCTGCCGCGAATGGGTCTTCGCCTACCAAGCTGACGGTGGCGTGGTGCGTGCCGCGATCCAATGGTGGCAAACTCAAGCTCACATTCGCGTTTGCGCCTGGTGCGAGTGCAACTGACTTACGATCCACAACGCTCTGGTTCGGAAGTAGCAGACTGCCATCACGGATTTGAGGACGGCTGGCGTCCACGCGATAGAGACTCAACTCGATCGCGATGTTTCGCTGTGATACGGCGTCACCCTTCGGAGCGGCGTCGAGTGCGACGTTCACTTCCACTGGAATGGACGTTCGTGGCGCGATCACCGGATCCACGCGCGGCGGGGAAACCGTGCGATTGAGTGGTTCCGGGCTGCGCGACGTCTCCGCTTCGGGGGTGCTCTTGGTGATGTCGATCAACGTCAGCCACTCGGATTGCTCCGATGTATCCGTTGGTTTCTGAATCGAAGTGCCCTGCGGCCAGTTCACACGGCGCATGTCGGAGAGGACCACCACATGGCGTTGCGGCAATTCGCTGGTGCGCGTGAGTTGCCACGCGGAGCTGATGCGAGACGTCAGGTCCAGCGGGGACGGATTCGGCTTCAGACGCTCCAGCGCTGACAGCGCGCTGACCTTGTCCAAGGTAAATGCCGTGGGCGTCGCACTGCGGTCCACGATGGCGATTTGGCTGGTGTCGGGTATGCGTGCCACGATCTGTGATGCACGCCGAACCATGGATTGAAGTCGCGACGCGTCATCTGGCACGTTGTCGGGGGTGCCGTCGGTGCGAGAAGAGGTTGGCCCGTTGTCGATCACGATCGCGATGGCGATGGGAGCGGTGACGCCTGGCGTCGGACCGCTGCTGTTGGATACCAATACGGCTGCCCAGAGACCCGATCCCATCAAACTTGCGATGGCAAGAAAGGCCAAGCTAAGGGGGATCCACCGCGGCAAGCTTCGAGACCAAGCGACGGAAGCGAGTAGAAGTAGGACGACGGCGACGGACAAGAGCAGCCCGACCGAAGACCAGGCTGCAACACTGGCCGCCAAAATGTGCGGGCGAGCCAGGGCCAAGGCCATCCCGACCAACGCCACGACGCGCAGAGCAAGGAGCCACCAGCGCCGGATGCGAAGCCGCGAGTGTTGTTGTGACAGTCGCTCGGTCAAGAACCGAACGGTCGGAAAGATTACGCGTTTGGGTTTGCGACGCGCCAACAGGTGAAGGGCAATTGGGATCGTCGCCAGAAGAGTTCCGATCAGCAGCGAGGCATTGAAGAAGGTCACGCGAGCAATCCACGGCAGGCCGCAGCGACCGCTTCGATGCCTTGCTGTTCAATCGTATGTGGGCCATCGAAGGCATAAAAGTCGACGGTCACCCCCGCCGCCACCAGCATATCGCGGAGCAATTGCGCACTTGCAAAGGGGAGAATCGGATCAGCTGTCCCATGTGTTTGAATCACGGAGACCTCGGTCAGACACGACGCCTGCTTCTGCCACGTTTCGCGGCAAATCAACGTGCCAGAATACTGGACCAGAACATTGGGACGGCATTTCTCCGACGACAGGGCGACATTCAAGGTGACCATTGCCCCTTGTGAAAAGCCCCCAAGAACAACCGGCACAGACTCTTGGTCTGATTCGTGCAGGATTTGCTTCTTTGCCTCCGTGATCGTTTCTTCCAATAAAGAACTGGCTTCGACGAGTCCCGGAGGTGTTTCTTCGTGCAACTCCTCGAAGGCTTGCGTTTGAAACAGCATTGCCAACCGCGCCATGTTGAGAGGCCACCAAGCTCGCCCACCGGGCATGCCTTGGTCTGTCAGGTCGATCGGCGCGGCTGGGAAAACCCAGCGAAACGACGCGGCAGCCGGGCCCGTGGCTTGTATCAAGTACGGGGCGAGGTTGGCCAGGTCGTCGCCTGGAGCGCCAAAACCATGGCACAGAACTGCCAAGGCAGTCGGCTTGGGACCGCCGTCCACAACAATGCAGTCGAGGGATCCCAGTTGGATGGTTTGGGCTTCCATGTTCATGTCGTTGCCAATGAGTCGGAGTCAGAGGTTACCGATTCGGGTCGCGCCGTCACTGATGGATCACGGGGGAGTGTCATTTCGATGGGGTTGATCTCGCCTCCCGTCAGACGCAAGTATCCGACTGCCAGGGGCATGATTGCCAGAGGGATTGCGAAGACCTGGCCCACGTAAGCTGCCAAAGAACCGACCGTTGCAATGGCAAAGTACACGATCATCAACATCAGGGTGAGCCGGCGATGCGTCCGTGTGATTCTCAGGCCGGCGGCGATGCCACGGGGCAGATCCGTTCGTGAGTCGGCGATCAAGAAAGCAGGCACCCAAAGCCACCACTGCAAGACCACCGCGACCACGAGCATCACCATGCCGCCCAGAAAAACACCGGCGTAGGTAGCCGTCTCTGAGGGAAGCATCAGACTGGCCATGACCATGAACACCAAAACACCCACCAAGGCCACACTGAGAAAACTGAGTGCGATGCCGTACAGGAGCGACAGCCGCAAGACTTCCTGAAAACGAACTTGGCAGCATGCATGCAGGACGTGTCGGAATGAGATGCGACTGCTGTGCCGAGCGACCAACAGGGCAGCGCGAATCATCATCGCCTGGGTCAGCGCCGTGACCGTGATCGCAATGAGCACCGCAGCAAAGGCGAAGAGGCCCCCCAGGATCGCTTGACCGAGGGAAATCGATGGACGCTGCAGTTGGGCCCGTACGGCCCAGGAACAGACGCCCATCACCACGACCCAAATCAACCAAGTGACCAAAGAGGTCGTCAGCATGGCCGCCGCACTTCGACGAAGGAGCGGCATCGCTAAAGCGAATACACTTTCTGGGCTGGCCGACTGCGGGAGGGGGATCTTCCGGACGCCAGAGGAGTCGTTGCGGTTGAGTCCAGGGACGCGTTCGTTGCACTTGACGGGCGTCGCACGGGTGACGTCACATGAGCATTCGCCACAGGCAACCGATTCAACGGGTTGGTGATCCAGTTGTAGCCATTCGACAACAGCATTGCACTGAGGGCAAACAACGCGGTGCGTTTTCACGGTGCGTCCGCCGTCGCGTCGGTCGTGTTTGTCTTTTCAGGCGCTGCGGTCGCATCGAGTTCATCACCCGATTCGTTTCGCACGGTTCCAGTTCCAGTCGGATGTCCAGCCTGCCCAAGCCATGGGTTCACCCAGTCATCCCACTCGCTGAGATAGTCTCGCCAAGCTTGGCAATCATCTGCTTGCGATTCGATCCACGCCTTCGCTTCCGCGACGCGTGTGGCTTCCTCTTCGAGTGACAAACGACCTGTCAGCACCATGCACCTGAGAAAAACAAAGTAGGTGTCCAAGACATCGCAACGGCAGTAATCGGAGATGCTTTGGATGCCTCCCTGATCATAGACCTCCTGCACCTTATCACCCGAGAGACCGATCTTGCCGGGTTTGTTGAGCATTTGGGCGGCGGCATTCAAGCCTCCGTTGAACTTAGCCGCTCCGTAGTTTGTCAGCAGCTCTTGCAGGTCCAGGTGCGACGTGGTGTTGAAGCGATTGCGGCGTGACTTGTAGCCGCCTTCATCGAACCAAAGCGGAACGGAGATCCCGGCACGAAAGGCGGTCAGTTCCATCAGCGGGATGTCAAAGCTGCGGCCATTGAAGGTCACCCATTGAGGCGTGCCATACATCTCCCAGCCGCGCCAAAAGTGTTCAGTGATCACATCGGGTCGGTGGTGGGGTTCATCGAGCGAGACGATCTCCAGCAGACGAAACTCGCTGGTGACCTTGGCGATCACCACCGCGATGGGAAACTGAAACGTGTGGGGGATGAATGTGGAACCAGACTGTTCCAAACGCTCGGCCTGATATCGCTGCACCGCCTCCTCGGGGCTCAGATTGTCTGCGGCGTAGCGCACCCGCGAAATGAGGTCGCCATCGGCGACGGATTCCACATCGAAGATCAGATGTGAGATCTTGTCCTGCGACTTGGCCATCGCCTGGAACCTCGTATGAGCGTGAATGAATGCGTGCCTACGTTCTAGCAGATACGTTGAATCGGTTTGGCAGATGTGCGGTTTAGCGTGGCAGGCGGACGGGGATCCCCGCCTCTGCCATGACGCGTTTGGTTTCTTCGATGGTGAATTGGCCGAAGTGGAAGATGCTGGCAGCCAGGGCGGCGTCGGCCTTGCCCTTCAGAATCGCATCGGCCAGGTGTTCTGGGTTTCCCGCGCCCCCGCTGGCCACCACCGGAATCGAAACGGCCTCGCTCACCGCTTTTGTGATCGGTAAGTCATAGCCATCGCGGGTACCGTCCGCATCCATGCTGGTCAAAACGATCTCTCCGGCACCGAGGCGTTCCACTTCTTGGGCCCATGGAACCGCCTGCAGGCCTGTCGGCTTGCGGCCCCCATTGATATGAACCTCCCACGTTTCTTTTCCGTCTCGGTGGACCCGCTTGGGATCGATGTTCACCACGATGCACTGGCTGCCGAATCGTTCCGCAGCTGCCTTCACGAACTGAGGATCGGTCACCGCTGCCGAATTGATCGACACCTTGTCGCAACCCGCGGACAAGAGCGCCCGCACATCGTCGACCGTGCGAACGCCGCCCCCGACCGTTAGCGGCATGAAGACCTGTTCCGCGGTTCTCTGCACCACGTCTAGCAGGATTTCACGTTCTTCATGGCTGGCGGTGATGTCCAGAAAAACGAGTTCATCCGCACCCTCCGCCTCATAACGTCGCGCCACTTCCACTGGATCGCCCGCATCTCGCAGATTGACAAAGTTCGTCCCTTTCACGACCCGACCTTCGTGGACGTCGAGGCAAGGGATGACTCGTGCGGACAGCATGACGGGCCTTCAAAACAGTTGATGGGAGTGGAAGTCCAGTCCTCCATTGTCTCCGACCGCGCCGGCCCCGCAATTGGGCCATGAATTCATCTTGTGCGATCCATGAAGCTTGCACTATCAGTCACCGTGTCAGGAAACGCTTTGACGATGGCACCTCCACATCGCAATGGCAGGAAGCTGTGACCCAGAACCTATTCTTTTCTGTTGGTGAACCCAGTGGCGACCAACATGCCGCGAGATTGATCGCTGCATTGCAGTCTCATGGGGGCGTCGGCCCGGAGCTTCCTTGGAAAATCAGGGGCTTTGGCGGACCGGCGATGCAGCAGGCGGGTTGCGAGCTCGATGTCCGGCTGACGGACCACGCGGTCGTTGGGATTGTGGAAGTCCTGCCAAAGATCCGCCAATTCTTGGGTTTTGCAGATCGAGCGGAGGCGGCCTTCCGCGCTGGTGATGTCGATGGCGTCGTTCTGGTGGATTTCCCCGGCTTCAATTGGCACATCGCCAAACGCGCAAATAAGTTCGACATCCCTGTCTTCTATTACTGTCCGCCACAGCTCTGGGCTTGGGGAAGTTGGCGTTTGCGAAAGATGCAGCGTTACGTGGACCACGTGATCTCCGTGCTGCCGTTCGAGGCCGACTACTTCTCGGCCGCGGGCTTAGACACGGTGTATGTCGGCCACCCGTTCTTCGATGCCACCGCGGAACAGCAACTCGATGCGTCGGTCGTGAGTATGTTGTCCCAAAAGCGGGCGCCCGAGGACACGCTGGTCGCCGTTCTGCCCGGATCCCGCGACCATGAGGTCCATGAAAACTTCCCGCTGATGCTGGAAACGATTCGTCGTCTGCACCGAAGCTCGGATCGGCTGCCATCGACGCGGTTCGCCATCGCGGCTTATCGCGACGCCCACTGTCTGTGGTGTCGTGACCAGCTGCGTTCGGAAGACGGAGACCTGCCACTGGAGTTTTTTGTCGGCAAGACGTCCGAGATCATCGAGGCTGCGGATTGTGGGATGATGGTGAGTGGTTCGGTGAGCCTGGAGATGATGGCACGCAACACACCAGCAGCCGTCATTTATCGAGTCGGCCGGCTGACCCATGCGATCGCCAAGCGGCTGGTGCGGATCGACTCCATGACCTTGCCGAATTTGATGTGCCCGCAGAAGCTCTTCCCAGAATTCGTTTCCGTCGGGGACACGTCGCCCGCGGTGGAATTCTTGGAGGGAACGCTCCGCAGCCTCATCGGCGACCCCTACTACCGCGACGAAGTGGCAACGACGCTAGGGGGACTGGCCGCGCGCTATGCGGTTCCAGGTGCATCGCACGCCGCAGCGCAGGCGATTCGCGAGCGAATGCCGTCGTCTCGTCAGACGATCCCGTGGCCGGGCGGAACGCGACCCGGTGAGAGGGACGACCCGAGCGCGGGAGGCCGTGCGGGAGCCGAAAATGAGGAGCGAGGGCAAACCAAAGTGCGTCCGGCAGCGTAGCATCCCCACCTCAGGGTCGCATCGCCCTGGTGCTCCGTAAGGTTTTTTTGGCGAACAGAGATTCCGGCGAACTGAGAAACGTGTCCACATCTGATCCAGAGTCTCCATCGGCAGTCGAGAAATCGGAGCGTGTCACCGGTCCGAAGGCGCGTATCGGGAGCGCTTTCGATGACGGCTTGATCCCGAAGATGAATGCCGAGTCGGATTTCGAGCTGATCGAAGAGGCGGCGGCCCCAGTCCGCGGGAGCGCGTTTGTCTGCCTGCTTTTGGGCGTTGCCAGCTTTGTTGCGGTGGTGGGCCGTCCGATGCTGTTTGTTCCCGCACTCGCGTTCCTCGTGGGACTGTATGCGAAACGTCGCTACGACGGCCCCAGACCGGTTGGACTCTGGGCCGCTTCCCTTGGGATGCTTCTCGCGAGTGGTTTTGGTGCCTGCGGTCTTGCACTCCCTTATTTCAAGGAGAAGACACTGGGTGACCCAGCGGAGTACTTCGCACGCGAATACTTGGAGTTGGCGGCCAACCAAAACTTGCCGATGTCGCTTGAATTGCAGCGGGGTTATCGCAACCGAAACTTGGCAACCACATCATTGGAAGAAGCCTACAAAGACTATGGAGAAACTGAGGACACGCAAGAGTCGCTCGAGACCATGGTGGGGGGCCCCTACGGCGACATCGGGGCGTTGGAACGGAAGCCCGAATGGAAACTGGTTTCACGGCGCGTCTACCATGAGTGGCGAATCGACAAAGTGAACCTGCTTTTCGAGGACACGACCGAGCAAATCACCAATCCGGTGCAACTGCTCTTGGAGTGCCACTACGACAAAGAAGGGCGCGCTCAGTATCACGTGGCTCTCTTTCAATACCATCGTGAACGGCTGGTCGCGGAGTCGATTCTCTGACGCCACTGCGGCACCGCAACCCATTGCGTCCGGTACGCCGTTGCGTGTCAAGGGTCTTTTCGCAGATGGCCCGCGGAAGTCTGGAACAAGCGGCGGCGTCGATTCTGGCTCTCGCCGGTCGCGTGGGTCTGTTCCGCGATGTCCTCCAAGTTGGCCTGGCAGAAGCGACAGCCGACATCTCGCAGGTGAAAGTCGATGTACTGGGCATGTTGCATCTCCAGGGTGCCCTTCGTGTAGGCCATCAAGGTCTCACGACTCGGGCATGAGAGGTGGTGTCGCCGCCAAATCGAACCAATTGTATGAAGACCTGCGATCGATTGTCCGCGTAACTGAACCATGCGGTTTTGCAACGCGGGGTCGTCGCGGACGGCCGTCTCGATTTCGGCCGATCGCCGGGCGCCCAGGCTTTCATCCAGGAAGGCCAGCAATTCAGCATCGCTGAATGGGCGATCGGGTTGGGTTCGTGCCATCGTGGGGAATGTCTTTCTTGGCGGAAGATGCGGCGATGGAGCTGATTCGCCGCGATTGCAGCAGCGCTCGTTTCACGCTGTTAGGATGCTTGTGCGGCCGACACGCCCGCTTGAGTTCGGGTTATTCGATTCGGGATCAAAGATCTTGGCTGCCCGTCCGCATCTTGTCCCGCCGTCAGGCAAAAATGCAACCGGATAGAAATTGTTGTGATCTCCAAGCCAATGAACCCCGCTGCCAGCAGGAACGCCATCGGGCCTTACCTCTTGATTGTAAATTGGTTTCTGCTTGTTGGTTCCGTTGCCAGCCTTGATGCGTGTGCCAATGAGAATGCCACCAACGCCATCGTCGGCACCGGGGCTCAACCCAATGTCCTGGTGATTCTCTGTGACGACCTGGGTTACGGTGACCTGGGTTGTTTCGGTCACCCACACATTCAGACGCCCCATCTGGATCGTTTGGCATCCGAGAACGTCCGATTGACCGATTGTTACGCTTCGGCCCCGGTTTGTTCGTCCTCCCGTGCGGGGCTGATGACGGGGCGCAACCCAAACCGTTGTGGCGTCTTTGATTGGATCCCTCCTCGGTCCGTTGTCCATCTATTACAGGAGGAGATGACGACGGCGACACTGCTGAAGGATGCTGGCTACGAGACCGCGATGGTGGGCAAATGGCACCTCAATGGTTGGTTCAACGATGATCGGCAGACGCAACCCGGGGATCATGGATTCGACTACTGGATGGCAACCCAGAACAACGCGAGCCCCAGTCACGCTCAGCCGGACAATTTTGTTCGCAATGGAGAACCCGTTGGCAGGCTTAACGAGTTCAGCTGTCAGGCGGTGGTTTCCGATGGAATCCGTTGGCTGGAGTCCCGCGGGCAATCCAAGGAACCTTTCTATCTTCATGTGTGCTTTCATGAACCGCACGAGCCGGTCGCAAGCCCTGAGAAGTTAGTCGCACGCTACCGTGATATGGCGATCAATGAGGACCAAGCTCAATACTTTGCCAACGTGACGAACGTCGACGACGCCGTTGGCCGCCTGCTTTCAAAGCTCGATGAAATGGGGGTCGCGGACGACACCTTCGTGTTTTTCACCAGCGACAATGGTCCCGAAACCCTCAACCGATACGCCCGAGCCAAACGCAGCTACGGGTCGCCCGGGCATCTTCGCGAGATGAAGCTTCATGTTTATGAAGGTGGGATCCGTGTTCCAGGGATTCTGCGCTTGCCGTCTTCGGTGAGCGGCCCGGCAGGTGACGTGAGTGTTCCGGTCAGCGGCGTGGATCTGTTGCCGACACTGTGCGGGCTAGCCGGTATCAACGTGCCAGAAGATCGCCCAATTGATGGCGTCGACATGTTGCCGCTGCTACGTGGTGATGCCAAGCGAGAAGATGTTCTGCATTGGATGTACTATCGCGCCCTGACAACGCCCAAGTTTGCACTGCGCGATGGAAAGTGGAAGCTGCTGGCAGAGTGGGTGGATCCCGAGGGGCAGGCGATCCCGGCGCGCCTCGCAGGAAACAACGTGAATGCGCAGTCGGTTCGCGTGATCGCGTCATCACGTTTGGGCAATTTTGAACTCTACAATCTGGAAGCCGATCTCTCAGAGGGATTGGATGTGATCACACGGCACCCGAAAGTGGCAACACGCCTCATGGAACGGGCACGAGTGCTGCACGCCGAGATTGTTGCCGAGGCTCCCGACTGGTATCCCTTGGAAGGGCGGATTCCCAAAACATCCGGGCGATGAGGATGTTGACCACGCACGCTTGGCAAGTTCCAACGGCAAAATGAAACGTAAGAGGCACTGCCCCAGTGCCCCTCACGTTCCGAGGCCATCGAAGAGTTGTCCCGCGACAAGAATCTGCCTACGCTCCTTGTCACGGGGCCACCTCCGATAACGACGTCGCCGCGAGCGTCCGTGCGAGACGGCGATTCGCAGCCATACAGCGTGCCCCGAGCTGTGTTTTCAGCCCCGAATGGTGTGTTGGAACACGTTGATTGCTCTGCTGGGAGTATCATCGGCCCCACACCACCGAGCGACTATGAGGTCATTCCCCCAATCCTGGTTAGAATCGGTTTCCGTGGTGGCGACCAGCGGGAAGTGCCACTTTTTGCCAGCGAGCGGGTTTTTCTGAGAGACGGGTTTTTCTGAGAGAGTTGTGCCGATGGGCCAGACGCATGAAGGACAAGACATGGAAGAGAAGGAGTGGTCTTCGAATCATGTTTGGTCGGCGCTTTCACAGACTCCCGGCGTCGGTGTCAGCATTACGAATCGCGAGGGAAGACTCATCTTCGTCAACGATACAACGAAGGTGCTGTTTTCGGATGACATCACGCTCGACTATCAGGGCAAGTTCATCTCCGATTACCATCCCCCGGAGTTCGTGAAGGAACGCTTGGAGATGATCGCGCGTGTTTTGGATGAGGACCGGCCGCTCTCGATCGAACACATCTACCGTGGGAAACGCATCGAGTCGACCGTGTGGCCGCTTCCCGATGAGGAGCCTCCGTCGGATCGTGTGCTGGTCGTCAGCCAGAGTTACTCCGCTGACGCACCGACGCTCGGAGTGACGGCGCCCGAGGTGATTCGAAGCGAGTACATTGACTTGGGACCCTTGGGCGTCCTGACGCGACGTGAACTGGAGGTGCTCGCTCTCTTGGGTCATGGCATGAGTGTGCCTTCGACAGCAAGCATGTTGCATCGGAGCCCCAAGACGATCGAACGGCACAAGTCGGCGATCAGTCAAAAGCTCAACATCCGCGGTCAAGCAGACATGGTTGAGATCGTCACCCGGATTGGTTTGGATCTCAGCGACGCCTCACTAAAGCGCCTTCACCGCTCCTGATCGGTTTGTTCGTTTCGTTTCTCTCCAGAGAACTCCGAAGAGTGCTGCATTGGGTCACAGAACGTGTCTGTCAACTTTTCGATTGAAAATGGCCGAGATTCGGCCACAAGGGGACGGTCGTTGACATAGGGTTTTAGTAGTGCAGGACAGCATGCGTCACGCGGCTGGCTGGCACCTTGTCGGGGGCAATCATGGGGCGTCATCTTCGTTGGATGGTGCCGGATCAATGGAAGGCAACATCGTTTCAGCGCAAGGTTTTCTATGCTCGGTTCGTTGGTCCTCTTGATGAGCGTCGCCATGCCGGCGAACTCGTTTGAGATGGCAGCGGAATCAGCGGGACATCAAAGCGTTGCCATGGCTTTGAGCCAGCCTTGGGAGTTGGTCCGACATTCTCGAGACGCAAGTCTGGAAGGCGCTCATCGCGCCGTGTGGCAGCCGGCGATCATGTTGGAACGTACGCGTACCCAACGCGAGACACCAGACAAGTCATCGAGTTCCAATCAGGTTCCGGCGATCAAGGCACGATCGCTTGTTTGGAACGGGCAGCGTCTTGTGCCATCGCCGAGCGATCGAACGCGCACGGCTCCCTCTCAGGAAGAGGCTTACGCTCGGTTGCCCCAGCAAAGGCCTGCGTGGCGCGACCAAACGTTTCTATGCGACTGTCGCTGTGCAAAAAGCCGCGCTCTGACGACACGCAGGGCGTTTGTGTTGCGGAAAGACCTCTATGGATTCTGAGCTGGCCTCGCGATGTCGTGGCAGGTGTTTGGCCTGCAACGATCGCGTCCTCTAGGCCACCAGCCATCCAATTTCGAATGGCCTCCTCGCCCGAATGACTCGCGGGCGGACTGGTACCGAATACGGTGAGCTTGGTTTGGCACGGGACACGCTTTCGTGTCCCCAAGACAGCGATCTCTCCGACCGAGCAAGGAGGATGCCTCGGTCATGAAGTTGAATCAGCCAAGGGCCTGATGCTGCCTGGCTTCGAACCGCATGGAAGCGCGAATTCCTCGCCCATCATCCTGTCATTCAAAGGTCCACGTATGAGCCAGATTCTACTCTTAGAAACCGATCCCAAGGTGTACCAACGTTGGAAGGAACGCCTGGAAACTTTGAGATACTCAGTCGATGTCATTGCGGATGACAGTGATTGGGCTCTCCAACCACCCGTGGGGAAATACCCGTTGGCGATCTTGAGGGCGACCTACGATCAGGGACAGATGAATGTCGCCAACGCGATCTTGAGAGAGCGTGCTTCTTCCGTCATGGCGATCGCCGACAACGATGACCCGGCCTTGCATCGCATCGCCTATCAAGCTGGCATGGACGACTGCGCCAACGAATCGATTGACGATACCGCGCTGGGTCGCAAGGTTCATTACGCAGTGCAGCTTCAACAGCTGCAGCGAGACCTTGTGCAATCGGAGAAGCTTCAATCCATCGGGAAGCTTGCGGCCGGTATTGCCCACGAGATCAACACGCCCATTCAATACGTGGGTGACAACACACGATTCTTCTGCGAGGCGTGTGACGACTTTGAACGCATCTTTGACGCATGCCATGAAGTCATCGAGCTGCTGGAGGTTGGGGAGGATGCCGCGGCAGCGGTGGTGCGGTTGCGGGAGGTGATGACCCAGGCGGATCTGCATTACCTGCGTTCTGAAGTGCCCGAAGCCATCCATCAAACCATCGATGGTGTGGAACGCGTTGCCGCCATCGTGCGTGCCATCAAGACGTATTCTCACGCGTCGTCACCCGAGCCAACTCCCACGGACATTGTCGCCGCGATCGAGACCACCGTGACTCTGGCAAGGAACGAGTGGAAGTATGTTTCCAACGTTGACTTGGATTTGGATCCAACACTGACGGACGTTCCGTGCATCGGGGGTCAGATCCACCAAGTGATACTCAACTTGATCGTGAACGCGGCCCATGCGATTGATGAGACTCTTCCAGAAAGGTCCGCCGAGAAGGGCGTGATTCGCATCACCGCGGCGCGCTTGGCCGAGCGTGCAAGGATCGCGATCTCAGACAATGGTGCTGGGATACCTGAGAAGGTACTGGGCCGGATTTTTGAGCCCTTCTACACAACCAAACAGGCGGGCAAGGGGACGGGGCAAGGCCTCGCGATCGTCAAAGAGATCGTCGTGGACTGCCACGGCGGTTCGATCGATGTCGAAACCGTCCCGGGGCAGGGAACGACCTTCTTCATTGAGTTGCCCTTGCAAGCGATGGCGGCATCGACTGGCGAAGAAGCCGTTTCACACGAACTCGCCGAGGAGGTGGTGCGATGATTCCCCATGTCCTGTTTGTTGACGACGAACCGCATGTGCTATCCGGCCTGCGACGCATGCTTCGCCCCCAACGAAGCAAGTGGCGGATGAATTTTGCCTCCACTGGGAAGGAGGCGCTCGACGTTGTCGAGAGCGATCCCGTTGATGTCATTGTCTCGGACATGCGAATGCCCGGCATGGATGGATCCGAGCTTCTTCAGCGCATTGCGGACGAACATCCGTCAACGGTGCGTCTGGTCTTGAGCGGTCAGTCAGATCACGAACGCGTGATGCGGGTGATTGGGCCAGCACATCAGTTCCTTTCCAAACCGTGCGAAAGCGACGTTCTCATCAACACGATAGAAAGAGTCCGGTCGTTATGCGATCAACTCGGCAACGAATCCCTGAGGGGCGTCGTGGCACGGATGGAATGCATGCCGAGTCTGCCGGGTCTTTACCGCGCCCTGGTGTCCGAGTTGCAGTCAGACGGCGTGTCATTGGACCGAGTCGCCGCGCTGATCGCGGAGGACATGGCGATGAGTGCCAAGGTGCTCCAACTCGTCAATTCGTCCTTCTTTGGGATTCCCGTGCCGGTTGCCTGCCCGAAACAGGCCGTCGCAATGCTTGGGTTGTCGCTTCTGCGGCCGCTCGCCTTGATGGCAGGCGTGTTTGTGGAATACGGCGGCAAGGCCTCGGCCTATTCCTTGGAGGACGCGGTCGACCACGGTCTTGCCGTTGCAACCCTGGCGCGTCGAATCGCAGCCGAAGTGGGGCTTCCCACGCGTGAGATTGACGCAGCCTACATCGCCGGAATGATGCACGATGTGGGCAAGACCGTGCTGGCGATCAATCTGCCGGATGTCTACCAGGCCATTCTGCAGGACACACAATCTGAGTCGATTCCTTTCTGGGAAGCGGAGTCCCAACAGTTGGGAACGACGCATGCTGAGATCGGTGCCCATCTGTTGACTTTGTGGGGTATGCCGCACGGGATCGTGGAAGCGGTTGCCTACCATCACAGCCCATCATCAGCACCGCATCCGCAAACGCGGAAACTGGATGCTCTCGCCATGGTCCACATGGCAGATGGACTTGTCAGGGCCAAGGCGTCCTTGAAGGACCATACGGAGTGGGCTGATGGAAGCGCGTTCTTCGACCAGGAGTACTTGAGAGAAACGGACCGCGAGAGAAAGCTCGCGCGCTACTGGGATCCCGCGGAATCAGAGGAGTTGAATCATGAGCCCTGAACCATCCGAACTTCGCATCATGATGGTGGATGATGACGAGAACTTGCTTGGGAGTCTGCGTCGGCAGATGCACGGGAAATACACCGCCAGTTGTGTTGAGAGTCCGAGTCGCGCACTGGAGATCTTTGACCAGTACGGTCCGTTTGCGTTGGTCGTCTCCGACATGCGAATGCCTGGGATGTCGGGTATCGAGTTGATCGCGGAGATTCGCAAGCGGAGCCCCAATACGGTTGCCATCATCTTGACCGGCGACGGCGACATGGAAACGGCGGCCCGCGCCGTCAACGAAAGCCATGTGTTTCGCTTCCTTAATAAGCCATGCAAGCCCGACGCCCTGCTTGAGGCAGTCCGTCTTGGCTTGGAGCACTACCGCCTGGCAACCGCGGAAGCAGACTTGCTCAATAAGACGCTCGCAGGGAGTGTTCGCATGCTGACCCAAGTGCTCTCGATGACCATGCCGGAAGCTTTCGGATTGGCACAAGAAGCCAAGTCGCTGACGGGTGAGATCTGCCATGACTTGGAGCACGAAAGCACCTGGCAGGCCGAGATGGCCGCCATGCTTATGCGCATCGGAATGGTTGCGATCTCACCTGACATTGCGAAACGCTATCTGCGCGGTCACGAGCTGGAATCATCCGAATGGGCTGCTGTGGAGCGGTCGGCACAAAAGGGATGCGAGTTGATTAGCGCCATCCCACGATTGGAGCCCGTCGGCGAGCTCGTGGGGCTTCAGTACAAGGATCAAGGTGTGAATGGAAACGCCGTCGCGAAAGTCTTGCGGGCTGTTGGAGATTTTCAACGATTCTCAATCAGAACTTCGGTGTTCGAAACCTTGCGACGGATGGAACGCGATGACAAGTACGACGAACGAATCATGGGATCGTTACGCAAAATCGTCAGTCAGCGCTTTCAGAGTTCCGAAACCACCGTCAACGAACTCTGCGAGGGAATGATCCTGGAAGAAGAGATCCGAGACAAATCCGGTCGCTTGCTGCTCAGCAAGGGGACGGAGATGCATAAGACCATGGTGGAGCGGATTCAAACCATGCAGGCAAGTGGCATCGAAATTGTCGAGCCGATCTGCGTTCGATTCTTCAAGCTGGCAGCTTCGTCACAAGACGCGATTGCTGGTGCTGCTTGATTGCGTCGATCAACTTGGCTTGGTGGTACACGTTCCCCTGGGTTCCGTTCGGAACGGGACCCAGTGTCCAAGTCGCAACGTCCTGTCTTCGAGCCCTCGAGCTTAGTGGCCTGTTTCTGTTTTTCTTTTGGAGCTAGATCGATGAAACGAATCTTGATTGTCGACGACAGCGCGTTTGTCGCAAAACTCTTGGGGCGCGTGATTGAATCCTTGGACTGCCGCGTCGTGGCAATCGCCCAAGACGGTTTGAAAGGAATTGCGGCATTTCAAGAACACCGGCCGGACATCACTCTCTTGGATGTCACCATGCCGAACATGGATGGCCTGGAGTGTTTGCAGCAGATTCGGAAAGCTGATCCGAACGCCCGTGTCATCATGATCTCCGCTGTTCGGACGCCCGACACGGTCGACCGATGCTTGGCCGAGGGAGCGATTGCGTTCCTTCAGAAACCCATTCGACCAAACAATCCTGAGGACATCGACCGATTGAAATCGGCACTCGAATCGACCGCAGACGCGGCGTCCGTTTGAAGTCGGCCCACCGGCCTTTCTTCGGGGGTTTAGCAATTTTCTGCCCGAATCCAATTTTCGCTTCGACACGCGTCACGATCGCGACCGAATGCGGCAAACGCCTATTGGGATCCATGATGAAACTCCTTGAATCACATGCACAGCAGTTCGCGGCTTTTGCTGCTAGCAACCTGGATGCTTATCTCGGAATCGCAACCCGCGAATCCAGCGTTCCGTCGCAGCACCCTCTCTTAGAAACGACGCGAGAGGTTTTGCTTTCCCTGCATTACACGGGATCCGTCTACGGCGAATACGTCATCGCCATGGACGAGGACGTGGCCTGGGCACTACTTGGTGAGGAACCCGCGTCTTCCGTTCCGATTCAGGAGAGTGAGGTCTGTGATGCTTTGATGGAGATTCTGAATGTTTCCGCCGGCCAATCGATCTCAAAACTCCAAACAACATACGCACGACTGACGATCACGGCGCCTCGGGTCATGGTTGGCGAAGTGCGCTATCCGAATTTCCAAGCGGCCTGCGTTGAGTTGCTGACGGATGCCGGACTTATCAAGTGCTTTTTCTGCCTTGATACCATGCGACTGGACCTAACCACATCTTACGAGGAGGCCATGACCTCGTTGGTGGAAGTGAATGAGCAATTGCGTGCGGCGAATCAGATGTTGCAGCAGCAGCAATCCCAGTTGGTTCACGCCGAAAAAATGGCCTCGCTTGGTGTGCTTGCCTCAGGCGTGGCGCATGAGATCAACAACCCCCTGTTCTTTATCGAATCGAATCTGGGGACTCTGGAGGAATACGTGGAAGTGATTGACAAGAGCTTTCATTTGTATGAGCAGTTGGCAGAGTCACTTCATCAGGCAACCAGTCCCGATGGGAACCCGTTGGGGGCAATCATGTCGCAGCGCGCGGATGAAGACCTGGATTTCGTTTTGGCAGACACGAAGGACTTGATGAATGAAACTTCGCAGGGGGTTCGGCGAATCAAGCACGTCGTGCAAGGGCTGCGAGACTTCTCACCGATGGACCAAGCGGAAACGAGCGAAGCGGACATCACGAACGTGTTGCAGATGGCGGTCAACCTTGCGAGGGAGCAGTTGCCAGCCAACGCGACGATGGATTGCAGGACCCACCCCGTGCCGCTCGTCCGTTGCAATCCATCGGACATGGGTCAGGTGTTCACTTGTTTGCTGCTCAACGCAGTCGAGGCCATCGGGGAGGATGGAGCAATCGAAATCGTGGCCGAGGCGGACGCCCACTGTGTGCGGGTTGTGGTCCGCGATGATGGAGGTGGGATTGAACCCGATGTGCTTCCGAAGCTGCGAGATCCGTTCTATTCGACGAAAGCGAAGCAAGGACATGCCGGACTTGGCTTATCGATCGCTCACGGTATTGTGCGCAATCATGGAGGCCAGCTCCGAATTCGCAATCGATCGCAAGGAGGCGTGAAGGTGATCGTGGAGCTTCCTCTGGTTCAAGGGTGTGCGCTCGTTTCCGCGGCGAGTTGATAACAACGCACATGCGCGCCGATCCGAAGCACCAACTTCGAGCCGCTCAAAGCGGGATGGCTGAGCAGCGAAGGTGCATCTTCAGCCAGTTGGATTTGGTCCAGTACGTGACCATCGCTGGCACGCAGCAAATACAAGGCGTTGTCCTCCGACGTGACCAGCAACCGATCGGACGACGCGATGATGGACGCGTACTTGGTCACCTCGCTTTCGAGGCACGACCAAACGGGTCGCAGTTCATTCGTGATGTCCAACGCATGGACGCCTTGGTGCGTAACGAACAAACGTTCCCCGACGGCGACAGGTGTGTGTGAATCGGGCGCGAGGTCTTCCGTGACGGCGATTTGATTGCTTGCCCATGCGTCGACCTTTTTGCCGCGCGACTTCTCTTGCGGTCGTGGCAGGCGATACAACTCGATCCCGTTGTTCTCACCGGTGAAGATCACTGAGTTTGCGGTCAGGACCGGTGCTGGCACCGCAAAGTCGCCCGAGTATTGTCTTTTGGCGAGCCACGCGTAATCGCCGTCGCTGACCTTGCGAGCAAAATATCCGAGTTGATCCGTGCCGATCACAACGGATTGGTCATGGACGCTCGTTGCGACCAGCGAGGAGTACCCCGCAGGGCGCCCCGGTTTTGCCCAAAGTGTTTCGCCGGTCTCGGCGTCAAATGCGATCGTGGGGTGTCGACGACCGACGTTCAAGATGATGCGGCCTTCGATGTGGAGGGGAGAGCTACAGAATCCCCAGGTTGGCAATGCTTCCCCAAAACGGTCGGCCAAATCCACTTGCCAGATGACCTGGCCCGTGTTGGCATCCATCGCCGTCAACACGCCCGTTGCACCCAAGAAATAGACGGTACCGCCGGCGAACAAGGGCGTGGCCCGTGGAGAATTGCCGTAATCCAGGTCGCAGGCGGCTGGGTAGCCGTGAGACCACTGCGGTTTCCCCGTGGCCAGGTCCAACGCCATCAAGAGGTCCCCTTGGTCGCTGGCATCACGGCCCGCGAGGAACACGCGATCGTCAGCGATGGCGATCCCTGCCAAACCGTCCGAGGGCAGTTCCTGCTGCCACTGAAAGTCATCCGCTGATTTCATGAGCTCGCTTGGAAGCCAATCGACGCGTCCGTCGCGGTGCCGACCGCGGAACTGGGGCCACGCTTGAGCGTGATCGCGAAGCGCAGCTTCCGTTTCCACTTCTTGCGTCGACGAGGTTTCGGCAGGCAAGCTCGGAAGCGCCGCGATCGGCAAAAAGCCGGATAGCGTTTCCAGGGCTTCGCAAGCAACGGGATCGGTTCCGAGTGTCAATAAGGCGATCTCGATGGTTTCCGCAAGCGCTTCTTCCATCGATTCGTTGAGGAACGCCGTGATGAAAGGAACCTCCTCCGTTTCAGCGACAACCCGCAACTCTCCCTCGCGAATCGAACCACAGCCTTTCAAGAGTGGCTCGGCGTAGCTGCTGATCACGGCCGCGACGGTTTCGCCATCCGAACGTGACAGCAGGTTGGCGGCTGCCTCACTGCAGGCCCCAAAGCGGGCTCCGATGGGCTGAATCGGGATGTTTGCTTCCGAAAGCAATCGCTCCGCAGCACCGGACTTCTCCTCCGCTTCCTCCGGGCCGAACAGCACCTCATAACCTGCCAGGTCCTGAAGCTCTTGAGCCGGGTCCGCATCTCGCACCACAATCAGGCCTCGCTGGCTCGTTTCGCCGGTCTTGCCTGTCAGCGCCCCAACAGCACGCACCTGCAACGCCGTGGCTCCTGCGTCCGCCAGAACGACTGAGTGCTTGCCGATGATGATATCGGGCACGCCATGCGTCTCTTTCATCGCTTCAGCAAGCGAGTCGTGCCAAACGACTTCGACATCCCGCGCCGTGGCCTCGCGAAGCTTCTCGGCTAAGACCTGGTAATCGCGCTGCGCATAGCCCCTCACGCAGTCGCAGGCCAAGGGTTTGCTAAGCGGGTCCATCACGACCAACTGAATGGCACGACGAGATTCCGCCAAAACCATGTTGGCATGCGAGATGGCGAATAGCGTGGCGAGCAGGAAGGCGAGTCGCCTGTGATACGGAAGCGTCATCATCGGGTTCCCTACTCCAGCGAATCAGAATCGACCAAACCGATGGCGCGTTTGAACATCAGTTCGGATCCCAAATTGCCGCAGTAGTCCCAGCCATCGGCGCCAAGCTCATTCAGGGTTTTCTCCCTTTCCGCACCCAGGTCCTTAATGGACAACAGCTTGTACTCCACCTTAACCACCGGCATGGAGTCCATCAGCATCGGGTCAACCTCGTAGAACGAGGTGTCAAACTTCACGTCCTCTTCCATCGCCTCGGCCAAGAGCACGTTGAATTCCTCCGCGACCTCTTCGGCACTGGCTTCGACCAAGGCCGTGCTGCTGGCGTCTTTCTCGCAACCGGTATCCCCACATGGTTCCTCGCAGGATGATTCCGAAGCGGAGGGATCGATTTTGATCCGGTGGAAGACCAAACTTTGCCCCATCTGCTCCAGGTTCACGGTCATCTCATCATCTTGGATCGCAACAATCGCCTCGATCATTCGGACTTGGTCCTCTGCGATCGCAATCCGCATCGACTCCGGTGAATCACCTGGTTCGGATGGCAAGCCCTCCAGGGTCCCGTCCTCGACGAACTGGGCATACGTGCCCTCATCAATCGTGACCGAACCGTCCTTGGTGATCGTCCACTTGGTGAAGGGTGCTTGGATCGTCATCGTCGCTTCGAGATCCTCCTCATCACGGTCGAACAGGGTATCGAGCGCGGCCGTGATCATATTCTTGGGTTTGGCGTCAGCTTGTACTTCCCAAACGCCCGCGCACTCTTGGAGGAAGTCTTGCTGACGCTTTGCAAGCAGCAATTCCGTTTCCGTGATCGGGTGGTCTTCGATGCAGCCGAGCACGCAGATGGCGTTCTTGTCTTGATACATCATGTAATACAGATCTTGATCCCGGTTGTGGCCGATCGCGCAGTGCTTGCAGCCGCCTCCGATGCTGGCTTTGCCGACGTAGCCTAGGAAGTTCCCGTCTTTATCAAAACGCTTGAGGTGTCCAATGGAGGACTCCGCCGTCAGGATGCTGCCGTCGCTCAGAACCTGAGTGTTCATCGGATTGCAGCAGCTTCCAAAGCCCTCCCGACTACTTCGATCCTGCTTTCCGAACTTGCGGATCGAATCACCTTCGAAGTCATAGAAACCGACTGCAAAGGCCCCATTCTCACTTGTGATGAGCTCCGTGTCCGTGCATTGAATGTCCATCTGTCCGCAGCACCCACGGAGATCACTCAGGATCTTCTCCGGTTCGGCATCTGCCAGATTGCGTGACAACTTCCAGACCGAGTAGCCTCGGCTACTGGGATCACTTGCACAAACAAACAGCCAGTCTTCGGCCACGGCCATCGACGTGACCGCTTTGGCACTTTCAAGTCGGTACTGTGTCATGGGGTCATCGGGAATGGTGAATTCCTCTTCTTCCTCCGATGCTTCGTCCTTCGAATCGTTCGCCTTCACCAAGGCTTCCATCTGTTCCAACTGTCGTTTGATGGCATCGAGTTGTGCTTGCTCGATACGGCTCCGTTCGTCTTCGTCCTTCTTCTCCAGGCGTTCGACCATGTCACGAAGCGGCTTCAGGGCTTCTTCGGAAACGGCAAAGCTTGCCATCAGTCGTTGTTGTGCTTTGAGCGTGCGCTTGGCGAACGTCTTTCGATCACCGATGTGCGGCGAATCGATCTTGTCCGCGATGCTGCCGTCGAGCCCGAGGTGAGTGAGGTAGCCACTGCCCCCGACATAAATGGAGTCATCACCTGCCACGGCGAGCGCGCTGGGAATGAAATCCAACTCCCATCGCTGGAGCTCTTCTCCCGCCGGATCCAGCTTCAAGACAAAGCCGGTGGACGATTTGACCGGTGTCAGCATCCCGGACTGCGGTGGGCCGGCTGCCACGATGAGACTGCCAACGGAGTCAGACGCGATGGTGTGGACTGAGATCGCCTGCCCATCCACCTTTGGCTTGATCAGATGAATCTGGCGGTGAGTTGGGG
>JBCCYK010000034.1:0-34466 GCA_039189905.1 Planctomycetota bacterium | reverse complement strand
TCGATGACGTGACCCTCGCCGAGGGTGACACAGGCACGACGGATTTCATCTTCACGATCAGCACGGACCTGCTCTCTAGCAAGGATCTGGGTGTCACGGTCGACACGAATGATTTGCTTGAAGCGATGGGCGGGACGGACTACACGGTGATCACGGCCGAGGCTGCGGTCATCGCCGCTGGGACGGATACCACGACGGTGACGGTATCTGTGACAGGAGATGAGATCGTCGAGGTCGACGAGACCTTCACATTGGACCTCTCGTCGGCCTTGTTTGATGGCCTCTCCGACGGTAGCCGGGTGTTGATCGGTGACGGCAGTGGTTTGGGAACGATCGTCAACGACGACACGGCAACGCTGTCAATCGATGATGTGACCCTCGCCGAAGGCGACTCGGGCACGACAGACTTTGTCTTCACCGTCAACACGGACCTGTTCTCCAGCAAGGACCTGGGTGTCACGGTCGATACGAATGACTTGTTTGAAGCGGTCGGCGGGACGGACTACACGGTGATCACGGCCGAGGCTGCGGTCATCGCCGCTGGAACGGATACCACGACCGTGATGGTGTCTGTGACCGGAGATGAGATCGTCGAGGTCGACGAGACCTTTACGTTGGATCTCTCATCGGCCTTGTTCGATGGCGTCTCGGACAACACACGCGTTGTGATCGGCGACGGCAGTGGACTTGGGACAATCGTCAACGACGACACAGCGACGCTCTCAGTCGATGATGTGACCCTCGCCGAAGGCGATACGGGCACGACGGACTTCGTCTTTACGATCAGCACGGATCTGTTCTCCAGCAAGGATCTGGGTGTCACGGTCGATACGAATGACTTGCTTGAAGCGATCGGCGGCGTTGATTACACGAGAATCACATCGCAGTCGGCTGTTATCACTGCGGGAACGAACACAACGACCGTCACCGTGAGCGTGGCCGGTGACGAGATCATGGAGATCGACGAGACGTTCACACTGGATCTCTCGTCAGCCTTGTTCGATGGCGCCTCGGACAACACACGCGTTGTGATCGGCGACGGCAGTGGTTTGGGAACGATCGTCAACGACGACACGGCAACGCTTTCAATCGACGATGTGACACTCGGCGAAGGTGATGTGGGCACGACGGACTTCGTCTTCACGATCAGCACGGATCTGTTCTCCAGCAAGGATCTGGGTGTCACGGTCGATACGAATGATTTGCTCGAAGCGGTCGGCGGAACCGACTACATCAGTATCACATCACAGGCTGCGTTTATCGCCGCGGGAACCGACACCACGACCGTGACGGTGAGTGTGACCGGCGACAAGATCGTGGAGATCGACGAGACGTTCACGCTGGATCTCTCGGCGGCCTTATTCAATGGCATCTCCGATGGCACCCGCGTTGTGATCGGCGACGGCAGCGGACTGGGGACGATCGTCAACGACGACACGGCGACACTTTCAATCGATGATGTGACCCTCGCCGAAGGCGACACGGGCACGACGGACTTCGTCTTCACGATCAGCGCGGACTTGTTCTCCAGCAAGGATCTGGGTGTCACGGTCGACACGAATGACTTGCTCGAAGCGGTCGGCGGGACGGATTACACCAGTATCACATCGCAGTCGGCCGTCATCACGGCAGGAACGGGCACGACAACAGTCACGGTGAGCGTGACCGGTGACGCGATCGTGGAGATCGACGAGACCTTCACGCTGGACCTCTCATCGGCCTTGTTCAATGGTGTCTCCAATAGTACCCGGGTGGTGATCGGTGACGGCAGCGGCTTGGGAACGATCGTCAACGACGATACAGCAACGCTCTCAATCGATGATGTATCCCTCGCCGAAGGCGACACGGGCACGACGGACTTTGTCTTCACGATCAGCACGGACCTGTTCTCCAGCAAGGACCTCGGGGTCACGATCGACACGAATGATTTGCTCGAAGCGGTCGGCGGCTCCGATTACACAGTCATCACGGGCCAGGCTGCGGTCATCGCAGCGGGAACCGACACCACGACCGTGACGGTGAGTGTGACTGGTGATGAGATCGTGGAGATCGACGAGACCTTCACATTGGATCTCTCATCGGCCTTGTTCGATGGCGTCTCGGACAACACACGCGTTGTGATCGGTGACGACAGCGGTTTGGGAACGATCGTCAACGACGACACGGCAACGATCTCAATCAATGATGTTTCGCTGGCGGAAGGCGATGCAGGCACGACGGACTTCGTCTTCACGATCAGCACGGACCTGTTTGCTAGCAAGGATCTGGGTGTCACGGTCGACACGAATGACTTGCTCGAAGCAATCGGCGGGACGGACTACACGAGTATCACATCACAGTCGGCCGTTATCACTGCAGGAACGGACGCGACAACCGTCACCGTGAGTGTGACCGTTGATGAGATCGTGGAGATCGACGAGACTTTCACGCTGGATCTCTCATCGGTCTTGTTCGATGGCGTCTCGGACAACACGCGCGTTGTGCTCGGCGATGGCAGCGGACTTGGAACGATCGTCAACGACGATACAGCAACTCTCTCAATCGATGACGTAACGTTAACTGAAGGCGACACAGGCACGACGGCCTTCGTCTTCACCGTCAGCGCGGACCTGATCTCGAGCAAGGATCTGGGCGTCACGGTCGACACGAGTGATTTGCTCGAGGCGGTCGGAGGCACAGATTACACCAGCATCACAGCTCAACCGGCGGTGATCACCGCGGGGACGAACGCAACAACCGTCACCGTGAATGTCACAGGTGACGAGATCGTGGAGATCGACGAGACCTTCACGTTGGATCTTTCAGCGGCACTGTTCGACAACACGTCCGACGACACCCGGGTGGTGATCGGAGACGGCAGCGGACTTGGAACGATCGTCAACGACGACACAGCAACACTTTCCATCAACGATGTCACACTGCAAGAGGGTGACAATGGAACGACGGACTTCGTTTTCACAATCAGCACGGACCTGGTCTCCAGCCAGGAACTGGGCGTGATCGTGAACGCGGCGGACCTTGCGGATTCCGTGGGTGGATCGGATCTGGTGCCCGTGGTTAATCAAGTTGTGACGATTTCGGCTGGTGCCGCCGCCTCAACGGTCACCATTTCCGTTCGGGGCGATTCGGTGGTGGAACGCGACGAGGCTTTTGCTGTCGATTTATCAGACGTCACCTTTGACGGTCGTTCCGATGCGACGCGCGCCGTCATTGGGGACGGCCAAGGAATCGGCATGATCGTCAATGACGATGTGGCAAATGTCTCGATCAATGATATCAGCGTGCTGGAAGGCGATCAGGGCGTGAGCAATGTGGTCTTTACCATCTCGATGGATACCGTTTCGGCGCTTGACACAACGTTGATTGCTCAGTCTCTGGATGGTACGCAAGCGCTCGCGAGTGTGGACTACCTTGGCTTTCCTTCACAAGATGTGACCATTGCGGCAGGTCAAACTTCAACGACGATCGCAGCGCAAGTGATCGCTGATTCCATCGTGGAGATCGACGAAACATTCCTGATCCAACTCAGCAATGCACGGTTTGGCGACAGTGTCGACGCGACGCGGATTCAGATTTCCGACTCCACCGGTGTGGGAACGATCCTCAACGACGATTCTGCCCAGATCAGCATTGAAGATGTGACGGCCATTGAAGGTGATTTTGGCATCACCGACTTTGAGTTCACGATTCGCCAAGATGCCGTCGCGAGCCTGGACACGTCGGTCACCGTCAACACCAGCGACATCCTGCAAGCAATCGCTGGCGTGGACTACAACGCCATCGTGAACGAGACCGTCACCATTATGGCGGGTTCTCAGACTGCGATCCTGACAGTGGGTGTCATTGGCGAGGCATTGGTCGAGGCGACGGAAGCGTTCCGCGTCGAACTGTCAGACGCGACGTTTGGCGGTTTCGCTGACACCTCGAGGCTCACCATCGGTGTCTCGACCGCCACCGGCACGATTCTCAATGACGACGCGGGAGATTTCTTAGTCGACGACCTCATTGTCAATGAGTCGGATGGTACCGTGAACCTGACGGTCTCTTTGGCAAATCCAATCGACACCGATGCGACGTGGCAATTCTCGCTTGACTCCAATCCCGACATTGAGAACCTCGACACGCAGATCGTCTTCCGAGCTGGCAACTCGCAATCTCAGTCCATTCGCTTGGTGATCGAGGATGACCTGCTGGTCGAAGGAACCGAGTCTTACATAGGGTTCTTCGAGTTGATGACGCGGGATGGTGACAATGACATCACCGCGATGGTGGCCACATCCATTGAGATTGTCGACAACGACAAGGCGACCTTCGACATCGGCGACATGACGGTTGATGAGGCGGCGGGGACCATCAGTCTGGAAGTCGCTTTGGACACCGCATTCGATATTGACGCGTCCTTCACGGTTTCGACTGCCCCACAGAGTGACATCAGTTTTGTCGATCCCACGGTCACATTCGCTTCCGGCAGCACGGAAACCCAGATTGTCACCGTCACGGTTAACGATGATCAACTCGTTGAGCTGAGTGAAACGATCGACATCCAACTGATAGCGGACACCGGAATGGACCTGGGAGACCGTGATGTCGATGCGACCGACGTTGGCCTTTTCGAGATCGTCGACAACGACATGGCCACGTTCTTCGTGCAAGACCTGATGGTGCGGGAGGACGATGGCACCGTCATGCTGACTGTTTCCGTTGACAATCCGATCGATATCGACACAACCTTCTCAATCATCTTGGGCGAAAACGATGACATCATTGTTGGCACACCCACGATCACGTTTGTTGCGGGAAGCAATCAGAATCAGAGCTTTGAACTCGAGATGGTCAACGACGAAATCGAGGAGCTTCCCACTCGCATCGAAGCCCTGCCCGTACTGGAAACAGAATTGGGAACACGAGCGGTCGCTGCACCAGAGAGCATCGTGATCACCGTGCGCGACGATGACACTCCTGACTTCCTGCAAGACCTCAATGAGAACATTCTGACAAGCACGGTGCCCATTCTCGTGACCTCGTCGGGACCGGGAGGAAGCAACTCGGCTTCATCGGGCTCCGGTTCTGGGGGAGACTCGGGGGGAGCGTCAAACTCGAATAACGCAACGCAATCATCCGGCGATGCGCCTGCCGACGGCTCACCTGACGCCGGTGCCGCGGACGTGTATGCCGGTGTCGAAGCCTTTTCCTCGACGGGCTCCGGTGGCCAGGAATCAAGTCTGAAAAGCACCCAGTCGTCGGGTCAGTCCCTTTCGGGATCAGAGGGTGGTTCCGAAGTCGAAGACGCCAGTACAGGGCAGTCGAAGAACACGTCAACGGATTCCGAGTTCGCCTCTGATACGGGAGAGCTGCTGTTTCACGTTGTGCTGCCGAACGGGAAACTCGGAGAGAAATTCCAGCTGGACATTGACCTGCTCAATGAGGATGAAGATTCACTCTTTGATCGCTTCCGGGGACTGCCGTCGGATGTCTATCGGGTTCTGTACCGAGAACCGGGGTCAGACACGTTCCAACAGCTGTTCGAGATTTATGTGGTGGACGGGAAGATCGAGACGATTCTGTACTCTCGAGAGTCTGCGGTCGAAGAGATAGACCCGGCGAGTGACGACACGCCCATCCCGGTCAAGCCTACTCCCGCAGGACCGCAACAAGGTGATGCCACGCCGGCAGCAGACGACCTCTCAAACAGCCGGATACCGCAAGAGATTGGTCGCTTTGCCACACCCATGTTGGCGGCAGCCGTCGCGTTGGCACGCCCGGTTCAAAGCAAAAAGACAAGTCATGTGACGGCGGAGCAACGGCAAGATTTCAGGAGAATGGACCGTGTCTCTCGCTTACTACGACGCTTGCCATGACGGGAACGCGGCTAGCGTTTCTTTGAGAACAGGTCCAAGGGCGATTTAATTCGCCTGGCCTTCAGGTCAGCAGCATCCCGATAGGCTTTGGAGGGCCATTGGCCCTCTGCGAGCACGACTTGGTTGTACTCTAGGATCGAGCCTTTCGAAACGTGAATCTGCTTGATCGCCATCATGTATTCCACCAGCGATCTTCCGTACTGGGTTTCCGCATCTGCGAGTCGGGTTTGAGCATCGAGAAGCTGATCTAAAAGAACTCCTTTCTGACTTTCGTCCGCTTGCTCATACAAAACCTCCGTTGCGCTCAGCTGCTCGGCGGCCGCAACGCGCCGGTTCATGTGAATCTGCGCGATATCGTATGCCCGGTCCAATTCCGCGATGGCGTGGCTGACCTCCAGTGTGGCTTGACGCTGCTGTTCCTCCAGAACCGCCTTCTCTCGTGCCAGGTTCAAACGAGCATTTCGAACCGCAGCAGCACCTTGGCGGTACCCGACTGGGGCCGTGAATTCGACGCCAACTTGAAGCTCCTGGAAATTCCCGTCCACAAGGCTTTGATACGCGTTGTCGCCGTCGGGGCGGCTTTCCGTGTCCAGCAAGTTGTGGCCCAGACCGCGCCAACGGTAGCGTCCGATCGTATCCAACTGCGGTCGTAAGAAATTCTTGGCTGCGAGCACTTCCAGATTCCGGCGTTTGACCTGCATCTGCTGGCGACGAATCTCGACTCGCGTTGTCGTGGCTTCACTCTGGACATCGTCCCAATGGAAAGTGACATGCGCGGGCGATGGTTCGGTGTTCGGACGGATCAGGCGGCCATCGTTGATGGGAACTCCCATCAACAAACGCAGGTTGCGTTCCTGGGTGTAAATTCCCCCCAATCCTCGAAACGTGGTTGCCTGACTTCGCTCTTGGACCTGCCCAGCAAGAAGGTTCTTGAGCTCGACCTCGAATCGATAGTACTGCTCGCGTGACCGAGCTTCCCTCTGTGGCGTCCCGCCTCGCAAGCCGCTTTGTCGCCACGTCTCGATCTGACGCCAAGTTTCGAGTGCCCGGTTTCGCGCCTTCTCCGTCGCGTTGTAGGCCAAGAACGCGTAGTACAACTCCCAATACGCCGTCTCAACATCACTCACGAGATCACGAATCCCGGCCTCGAAATCAAGTTGGCTGATGTCTGCGTTTACCCTTGCAATGAGAACGCCGTTGTAAACGCCAGGTGTTGCGCCAGGTCCTGCGATCCGATTGAAGTTGGAACCGCTGCCTTGCATCAAAGGATGACGAACTTCCAATTCGACGTTGGTCGCCCAAGGAAGGTTGGGGGTTGCATTCCCGGGCGCGTTGTTGAAGTCATACTCAATGTTGTGACGAGCCGAAAACAGGGTGCCGGTCGCGGTTCGCTTGCTGACTTCCGAGGAATACTGGACCAAGTCCTGAACAAAGGTTCGCGTACCGCCGCCAAGCAGAACGTTGTTGAGAGGACGGTCATTGTTTTCGAAGAACAAACGCTTCGTGACGGAGGTATCGAAGGCACTCAGCGCGGCGTCAATGCCGAAACGCGGATCGGTCTCCTGGATCGCGGGAGACTCGCTTGTGACCACGGAACTGGGCGAACGAAGTGCCCGTCCACCCAAATCTCGAATCACCTCCGAGTGCTGGAGGGCGTACTGAATCGCCTCCGTAAGACCCAAGTCCCAATGCTCGCGCGTGCTCGGGTTCTGGGTGGAGATGGGCCTTTCGCCAACGACGCATGGAACTTCGCCCTGGCAAGCAGGGTCACAGAACACGTCCGTCATTGCCGGCTTGTAATCGATTTTCAGAGCGGAATCGTCGCACGCGTTGTTCGAGCCGACCAAGCGGCACCCGGACAGCCCTAGGATGATCAGGCACGCACAAGCCAGTGCGTTTCGGAACGAGATCCATCGAGCTGACATAGGAAATGCCGAAATGGGAAAAACCGCGAAAATGCGTGATACCACTACGATACGTGGGGCTTATCGGTCCGCGAGAATCGGAACACACGGGTTTTCTCCGTTATGCGGCATCGTCACCAGAATCGCTAAAAGCTGCCTATTTCCACAAACCACGCGACGAAGTGTGGAATTGCTAACGTTTGGGACGGTTGTTCCACGGGTAGGTCGGAGCGCCGATGCCTCAGCCGATTGTGGTGCCGCATTCCTTTGGATCATGGGTTTCGCGAGCTAAACTGCGGAACTTGCCCCCAAGCGACTCGCGTTCAATCCAACTTCGACCAATGCTGGCATGACCGTAGATGCAGAACCAGCGAGCGAGACCTGGCGTGAGATCCAGCATGAGATTGAACATCTCAGCGACTTGGCCAAGGATGACGTTTCACCCGCACGTTTTTTCTCGCAACTCGCCGGTTCTCTTCGAGAGCTGACTCGCGCGGCGGCGTGCGAGATCTGGGTTCCCACCACTGCCGCGTCGAATGGGTCGTGGAAGCGAGTTGCGGCTGCAACCGAAGAGTCCTCCACACCATACCAGGCTGTTTTCACAGCCGAGCAATTGGCCGCCACGACTTCAGAGACGCTGGTGTCCAGGCCGAGTGCTTGGATCAAGGCGGGGCGGCCAAAGAACGGACCGACCGTCAACGGTGGGGCAACCGACGTATTCCTGCGGCGAGTTCAGGTCCGGGACGAGATCGTCGTCGTGATCCGCATCGACCATGATCCTTCCCAACTTGCGACGTACCGAGAAGGCACCGAGCATCTGGCCTCCGTTGGGGCTGAGATTGCATCCGAGTTTCATCGCAACTGGCATTACCGAGAGTTATCTGATCGCGAAGAGCACCGACAGGATCTTGATCGATTCCTGGATCACATCCATCAATCCTACGATTTGAGGCATGTTGCGCGAGTGGTCGTCGATGAGGGCATCGACTTGCTGGACTGCGATCGTATCTCCATCTTGATGACACGGAGCCGACGCCGTTGTCAACTTCTCGCAGTCAGTGGCGTCCAAAAGCCAGATCGACGCTCCGCGACGGTTCGATGCATCGAGGCATTTGCCGAAAACCAACAAGACTCCGTGAAACCCGAATGGCATGAGGACTCAACGGACGAGGGGACGGAATCGGTCCTACGCCGCTACTTTGATGAGACCAACGCCCGCTACGTAGGTGTGCTGCCGCTCACCAGCGATCACGATCCCAACCAAAAGTCCAGGCGAATTGGCACGCTCATCGTCGAAGTACTGCAGTCGGACCAGTCGTTCGACAGGGAATTGCTTCCATCGCGCGCGAATTGGTTGGCGCGGCACTCTTCCAACGCACTCAGCAACGCCGTGCAGGTTGGTCAGTTGCCGCTCTTGGGCCTCAGCCGGTGGATCGATCGAAAATTCAGGTTTCGAAATCGGATGCCATGGCTAGCATTGCTGTCCCTCGCCATCGTCGCCGTGGTCGGATATCTCGCCGCGATGCCGACGAAGTTTGAGATCATGGCGCGAGGAAAGCTGGAACCCGTTATTCGTGAATCGGTCTATGCACCTCGGGCCGGGACGGTGATTGAGTTCCCGTTCCTGAAGTCGTCGGCAGAGGCCCCCAACAGCGCCGAGGAGGTCACCGTTGATCGTGGCCAAACGCTCGTCCGAATGGAGAGTGCCGACCTCGACTACGAGCTAACGACGCTCCTAGGCGAACAGGCGACCGTCGACCAGCAACTGGAAACCATCGCTGCCGTCATCGGCCAATTCAGTGGCAGAGATGCGGAAGCACGCAAGCGATACGATGAACTGACGGCTCAGTCCGCTGAGCTGAAGGTCAAGAAGGCTTCGATTGCGCGGCGTATTCTTCTGGTAAATCGTGAGCGTGAAAGACTGTCGATCAAATCAGGAATCACCGGTCGCCTGCTCACTTGGGACTTGGTCAACGAACTGAAGCTTCGCCCCGTCCAGCAAGGTGACTTCTTGTTGGAAGTGGTCGACACGCAGGGTCCATGGCAAATCGAACTCTTCGTCCGTGATCGCCACGTTGGCTATGTCAAACGCGCTTACGAACGTGATGATCGATCGAACCGTTTGGCGGTCTCGTTCTTTCACCTGTCGGATCCCGAAACGAAATACACAGGGACCGTGCAATCGATGGCGATGTCAACCGAGGTCTATCCGGAATACGGCTCGGCGGTTCGGCTGACGGCCTCGATCGACGACCAGGACAGGCCACCTAGTTTTCGTCCCGGCACAACCCTGGCTGCCAAGATCGATTGTGGGGATCAGCCCTGGGCCTATGTGCTTTGCTACGACCTGATTCACACCATTCGAATGTGGGGGCTGTTTTGAGTACGGCATCCAAACCTGGGCACTGTTTATCAATCGCTCACACCATTTGCGTGCCCCTATGGGCATGGGTCGCTCTTTGCATTGCCATCGGTACGCGTCCTGTCGGCGCCCAAGCGACGTTGGAGCTGACGGACGTCTTGGTGACCAGCTTCAAACAGGTTCGTGTCCCGGCCTTGAGCGAGGGAGCCATCATCCAGTTGCTTGTTACCGAGGGTGACCCGGTTGAAGCGGGGCAACTACTGGCCAAGACGGATGACCGTGAACCGCAACTGGCTTTCACGCGTGCCAAGTCAGAACTGGAGACGGCGATTCAGGAAGCAGAAAGTGAACTGGAAGTGCTCCTGGCCAAGAAGAAATACGAACTGGCGCAGTCGGACCTCAACCGGGTGGAACGCGCACGCTCGATGTTGTCGGGATCCGTCGCCGATGAGGAATACGAGAACCGTCGTCTTCAAGTACAACGCACCGAGCTTGAAATCGACAAGTCGCAAGAAGACCGCAGCAATGCAATCGCACGGGCGAAGTTGTATGCGAACGATTACCGGAACGCCGAGCTGGCGTTGGAACTCACGCGAGTCGTTTCCCCGTTAAAGGGCGTCGTGGTTTCCGTCGAACGAAACCAAGGGGAGTGGGCGAAGAAGGGCGAGACGATACTCGAGATTCTTGGAACATCGACCCTACGTGCGGAAGCTCTCGTGGATGTGGCTCAGATCCCCGCGTCACTCGTTGGTCGACGCGTTGCGTTGTTTGCCAAGTCGAGTCCCGGTACGACAAGCAAATTCTTGGGTGTCGTCCGTTTCGAGAACCCAGAAATCAATCCGGTCGACAACCGGGTTGTCGTCTGGGCGGAGATCCGTAACCCGCACGGAACGCTGCGGCCAGGCATGCGAGGCCGCATGCTGGTCGACATGTCTGGAAAGAAGGTGCCACGCGATGCTGTGCCGCATGATCCTACGATCGCCTCAGACACGGGAACAGCGGTCAAAGCCGTCACATCGAAGTGAGTGAGTTGCCTGATCGATCCCGGACCCTTCCGTTCCTGCGTCGGACTGACTTGGTCTTTCGACAGACGAGCTTTGGAGATCGTGTCTACTGGACCGTGAAGGACCCGATCTCGTTGGAGTTCTTTCAGTTGCGAGAGGAGGAACATTTTATCTTCTCGCGACTCACAAAGGACGCGACGGTCGACTCGATCATCCATTCTTTCAACGGAGTCTTCGCTCCGGTTCGATTATCGCTGGGTCAGTTCGATTCCTATCTTCGAACGCTGTTAGCGATGGGTTTGATATCGCCGCGATCCGGAGGCGCAAGCGGCCTCATGGAACGCCACGATCGCATCCAACGCTTGTCCTGGCTGGCCGCCCTCGGTAATCCGCTGGTGATACGTTGGCGCGGCGTTGATCCTTCGCCACTTCTCAACGTGCTCTACCCCGCGTTTCGTTGGTGCTTTCGACCTGGCTTCGTCGTCGCGTCCCTGCTGCTGATGTGTTTCGCCGTTGTTTGGATGTGGGTTCAGCATGCCGAGTTTGCAACGCGCCTGCCAGCGATGTCCGCTTTCATCAGCGTTCATAACTTGGTTTGGATCGCCGTCGCACTGGGGGTTGCCAAGATTGTTCACGAGTTCGCACATGCTCTGACGTGCAAGCACTTCGGTGGCTCTTGTCACGAAATGGGCCTGATGCTGCTCGTGTTCACACCCTGCCTCTACTGCAACGTTTCTGACGCTTGGATGATGCCGAACCGATGGCACCGGATCGCCGTTAGCGGAGCGGGGATCTTTGTCGAATTGTTGTTGGCTGCCGGCGCGAGCCTGCTTTGGTGGGCAAGCGAACCGGGAATTCTGAATTCCATCTGCCTCAACATGATGATCGTCTGCTCCGTCAACACATTGCTGTTCAATGGCAACCCGCTCCTGAAATACGATGGCTACTACGTCCTGGCTGACCTGGTGGGTGTCCCGAACCTAAGCGCTCGCGCGAAAACTCGACTGGCAGACGGGCTGGTGCGATTGACGTGTGGTGTTCCCTTTGCGAATCCCCGCTCATTGCCAGCAAGGGCTCATGCTTCACTGATCGCATACGGCGTCGCCGCATTTATCTATCGATGGATCGTGCTGTGCCTCATCCTCTGGTCGTTGCACCAATTGCTGAGGCCAATTGGGTTGGTTGTGATCGCTCAAGTGGTGACGGTCAGCTGCGGCCTCACGTTCCTGTTTTCCGGATTTCGCTCGTGGCGTGCCACCGCACGGAAGCTGATGACACTGCCGCTGAGGAAAGGTCGACTGGTCGCCTCTCTGACGATTCTTGCGTTTGGTCTTCACTACGCTTGGCATTTGCCGGTCCCAAGGCATGTCACCGCACCAGTGACCATTGAGCCGACACGTGTTAGCACGATCTATATTGAAGAAAGTGGGCGACTCGAGAGAAGAGGCGACGTTCGTGTCAACGCAGGTGACGAAGTCACGCAGGGCGACGTGCTTGCAACTCTCGATAGCCCGCAACTCTCACGAGAGATTCTGGAGTTGCGCGAACGCGTGGAAGTGCTGCGACTACGAGTGGCAACCCTGAAGGACACGGAGGTTCGACTTGGTCGACCCAACGAGAATCTTCCTGCCGCGCAAGAAGTGCTTGCGAGCCTCGAAGAGCAGATGGACCGGTTCCGCGTTCGACATGGGAAACTGACCCTCCGCGCGGAAGAGGGTGGGATCATCATGCATCCGGAATCGAAAGTCTTGCGGTCGGAACCACATCGTTTGCGTCGTTGGGCCGGTTCGCCCATGGATGAATCAAATCTGGGAAGCACGCTGGAACGTGGAACGGTTTACTGCCTCATTGGCGACCCGGAAGACTTATCTGCGATTCTGGTGGTGGACGAAACGGATGTGGAACTCCTTCAAGTGGGGCAATCCGCGCGTGTGTGGTTGCGCGAGCATCCCGGCGATGTGGTCTCCGGCACCGTTGTGAAGATATCGACGAAGGAGATGGAGTCCGCGCCGGACTCGTTGGTCAGCAAGGATGACGTGACGATGATTGATGAAGGGGGTGGCCAAAGTCGCTTGGCAAACACCTCGTTTCGAGTCCGAGTCTCCCTGGACCGTTCTGGGCTGGTAGTTCCGATTCGTAGCACGGGCTGGGCCAAGGTCACCGTCGTGGAAACCACGATCGGGAGTCGAATCAAGGAGTACTTGCTTCGGACATTTCGCCTCGCACAAGCGTTTTAGATCAACCCGATCTTGGATTCGCAAACGCCCCAGTACTTATCCGTTCACCGCCACTCGGCATGCGCTCCATCGAGGGATTATTGCCAGGTTGATCTTGTTTGTGTTCGCCGCATTTGATAGCCCCCGCGTTGAAGATGTCTGAACGCGGGAAACGGAATGGAAAGTGTTCTGGAACAGATACGGGGAGCGACGCGTGGGTTGATCCTTTTGGGGGTGGTGTCCATCTGGGCATCGATCCAAGGATCGCCTGACGTCTTGGGGGCGGCTCGCTCGCTTGCCAATGATCTGCTTTTCCCCATGCGAGCAGATCAAATCTGTGAATCCACCCTGGTCGCCCAACCGCGACACATTCGAGAGCCGCTCCAACAATATCAATTCCTGTACCGACTGCAGACGGTCACAATGGACGCGAGCCTGGTCGCTTCCCAACGTGAAACGCTCCGGGACATGCCCGTTGGTGCTCTGTTGGAGTTCGCCGACGCGGTTCTGATCGAAACACATGAACAACAATCGGAAGCATCTGCTCTTGGACAGGGTTTGACGGAGATCGTTGCCGCGACACGGCGGCGAAGACTCGGCCTGCTGCAGGGATGGTTTGAGCAAAGCCAACTCAGTGAATACGCGACGCTCAACGATCTGGAGACCGCCGTCGCAACCCAGGTGACCTTGCCTGTCATCGATCAAGCTGTGAATTTGGACCAACTGATGGTGTTGGTGGGCGTGGCCTTGGTGGGCATGAACCTGTTCCTCAGCAGTCACACAACGCTGATCGGTGACAGCTTGGACACGATTGACTTGTTGACACTTCGGTCGTGGTTACCGATGCACCATGGCCGATTGGGCGGCTTTCTATTTGTCTTGGTCGCCATGCTTCCGGTTCTGGCTTGGATTTGGTGCGAACTAGTTATGCCGATGGGCATGTATGGACACCTTCCCTCGCTCGGTCAAAGCCTGTTGAGTTTTCTAGTCGTTTCGTCCGCTTTGTCGATGCTTCGACGTACTAGAAGGCTTCGACGTCGAGTCGAACAAGCGTCGATGCGAGGAAACAAGGCAAGCATTCCGACGGAAGACGACGCGTTGGACAGGCGATTGCAGAGAATTCGTCCTCGTCGCCGTGCTGCTTAAGAACCAACCCGGCAAACGCTATTGCGATTTTCGCGCCGCGATCTCGCGTCGAAAACCACGCACGCGGTCCTGAATAACCAAGGGGAGTTTACTTCGAAGCAGGGGCGCCCCGTTGAACCACTTCTTCGGCTCATGAATGGCCAACACCAGATGAATGAGACTCGCATTTTCCTTGCCAGGGACGGACACGACCGTGAGGTACCCGCCCAAGCCCTCGTAGCTTTGCCACGCGCCAAGCGTTTTGGCGCCGCGATCATCGCGTTCGATCTTGGCCCAAGCATTGACGAGACCAAGGTCGGACGCGGCGTTATCTGGCAACTGCGCCTCATCCGTGAAGGAGGGATCCAACCCAAAGCGAATGATGATCGGAGCGCTGGGATCGTCTCCGCTGTCCAGTGAGTCGCCAAACGCAACGCCCGAGAGGACCAGTTTCGCGATCAGCGGAAAACGAATTCTCGCATAGCCAATTTCGTTGGGCAGGTTATGAGATGCGATTTCCTCAGGTGTCAATCGGCGTGCACTTGAGACATCGGTTGGATCGTCCTCCTCGGTGGCGACGACGTCGTTTTCTACGTCATCGTTGATGCCAGCGAGCCTCCTCAATGCTCCCTCGTCACGCAAATCATTGAGCGGGACGTGAACAACGAACACCACATCAACCAGGTGGCCGACGCGTCTGCCATTGGCATCCGGAATCGAATCCAAATCCAGCGCGAATGGCGCAACCATCGAATCGCGGGTGAAACGATCAAAACCCCATCGTCGGACGATGGACGAAAGGCTTTCTTCAATAGCACTCTCGTCGAGTGCCTTGCCATTCTTCGTGACAAACTTGGGGTCAGGCACTTCCGCTACCAACTCCGAAGTGATCCGGATGGGAGCCGCGAAATCGATGGCAGATTCGGGCGAATCGGCCATCAAAACCGCGGCGTCGGGTGTACCCAAGGCGACGGACAATAAAAGGATCACATTTCGAAACATGGTTCACGAAGTCTTGGCAGAGGAGCGGAGACGAAGGTCAAGCCGGCGATTGCTTTAGGACCGGGTTCAATACTCGTGCGGGCTCGACACCCGTCAAACGAACGTCCAGCCCCAGATGTTTGGCGGACAAACGCCGATGGTCCAGACCGCACTGATGTAAGAGTGTTGCATGCAAATCACGAACGTGCACTTCTTCCCCGTCGCTCACATAGCGATAACCCAACTCGTCTGTATTCCCATAGCTCATCCCGCCTCGGATCCCGCCACCCGCCATCCACAGCGAGAAAGCATTGATGTGGTGATCGCGGCCGCTGCCCTGCTTCATTGGCGTGCGACCGAACTCCCCTCCCCAAACCACCAACGTTTGGTCCAGCATTCCGGATCGTCTGAGATCCTTGAGAAGGGCTGCGGTGGGCCGATCCACCGATTCGCAAGCGTGCTTCATGCCTGCCTCCAAATTGCCATGGTGATCCCAAGCACGATGATAGAGCTGTATGAAGCGGACCCCGCGTTGGGCGAGACGACGCGCCATCAAGCAGTTGCTCGCAAAAGAGCCATCGCCGGGCTGTTTGATCCCGTACAGATCCAGTGTTTCTTGCGTCTCATCGCTCATGTCGGTCAACTCCGGAATACTCGACTGCATTCGGAACGCCATTTCATATTGGGCGATCCGCGTCGCAATCTCCGGATCCCCTCGATCCGCGAGAAGTTCCTGGTTGAACCGATTCACCAGATCGATGGTGTCACGCTGGGTGGGTGCGTCGATACCCGCCGGGCTGCGAACGAAGTGGACCGCGTCGCCCCGAGATTGAAACTGAACACCTTGAAACCGGCTTGGCAAAAACCCGGCAGACCACTGACGCGCGGAGACCGGCTGCGCGCCGTATCGGCCCTGACTGGTAAAGACAATGAACCCAGGAAGCGACTTCGTTTCAGAGCCCAGGCCATAGAGCAACCATGACCCCATGCTTGGGCGTCCCTTTTGGATCGAACCGCTGTTGAAGAACGCGTGAGCGGGATCGTGATTGATCTGCTCCGTATGCATGGATCGAATGACACAGAGTTCATCGGCCATCGATCCGATCTCGGGAAGCAACTCGCTGATCTCCAAACCCGACTCGCCGCGTTTCTGGAAATCGCAGAACGCGCCCCGGGCGAGCAGTTTAGCGCCTTGTAACTGCGCCAGCTGCTGTCCCTTGGTGAATGACTCTGGGAACGGCTTGCCGTCGAGTTCCCTGAGCTTCGGCTTGGGATCGAGCGTTTCCAGGTGTGATGGACCTCCCGCCATGCAAAGATGGATGACGGTCTTGGCCACAGGTGGATGGTGCGGCCCCGGGTAAACGGCATGTCCACTCGCCTTCGTTTTAACACGCGACGCGGCGGACAGTGGTTCTTCGTCCAACAGCGACGCGAGTGCGGCAACGCCCACACTGTAGGACGATGTCTTCAGGAAACTGCGTCGCTGAACATCGCGAAGAGCCAGGTTGAGATCAGACATTTCTCGGGATCAATAACGTGTGATCGTCTCGTGGAGATTGAGAAGGACGCGGCAGGTCGCCGCCCAGGATGCCCAGATGATTTTTCCGGAATCGCCCAGTCCGTTCGCGAAGTCATAACTTGCGGCCATCTGGCCAACCGTTGCGAGCCGGTCCGCTTGTTCGGGTTCCGTCATGAATCTTTGCTCCGCCTCCGTCTGAAATTGGAGCAGTCTCTCAATCTCATCTGACGTTGCCTCACGCTGTAATGCTAGCCGCACCATGGCCCTGACACGTTCGGGGGCAGAGAGCTCTCGATAGGGGGTCTCGGTTAACAGACGCCAGGCGAAATGCCCTGCCGCCTCTGCGAAGGTGGGATCGTTTAACAAGGTCAACGCCTGCTGCGGCGTGTTCGCCAGCGCGCGGATCGCAACACAGTCTTCACGGCTGGGGGCATCAAAATTGGCCAGCATGGGATGCAGAAATGTCCGCTGCCAGTGCATGTAGATTCCCCGCCGATACTGACCGTGACCACGCGTCGCTGAGTATTGTCGGTTAGGAAACTGCAAGTTGGTGTAATAGTCAGGCGGCTGATAGGGCTTGGTGGCAGGGCCACCGACGTTCAAATTGATCAACCCGGAGATGGCCAAGGCGTTGTCACGGATTAACTCCGCTTCCAGACGGCGTGGTGGATGGTACGTCAGCAAGCGATTGTCGGGATCCGACTCCGCAAACGCTTGCCGGGAACGCGAATCCTGTTGATACGTCTGGCTGGTCAAGATCAAACGCATCACGTGACGCAGATTCCAGCCCGAGTCGATGAGTTCTGACGCCAGGTAATCCAACAACCGGGGATGACTGGGAACCTCACCCTGGGCACCCAGATCATCCACACTTGCCGATAATCCTTGTCCGAAGAACTGCTTCCAAAGGCGATTAACGACGACACGTGCGGTTAGCGGGTTCTCGGGACTGACCAACCAATCGGCGAGGTCCAATCGTGTCAGGCGTTGTCTGGAAGTCGTCTTTGGCTTTCCGGCAGCCGACTCAGCATCGCTCAAGAACGCCGGGACTTGGGGTGTCACGAGTTCCCCCGATTCACCCTGCCAGTTTCCGCGTGGCAGAACCTTTGTGGGCCTCGGATCGCTTGATTGAGAAACCATCGTGAATGCCCGTCCATCACGCGTTTTCCGATACGCTGCGACTTCCTTCTGCAAGCCAACGATGTCCTTGACCCGAGACGTGTTAGAAAGCATGTACGTGATCGCAGTCGTTTCGTTCTCAAGGGTGTCTGCCGCTCGCAGGGTCTCGACTTCACCCTGATCCAAAGGACGCAAGCGTGCAAAGGGACTGATGTCAAAACCAACGAGTGCATCTGAGATGCCTTCGATCTGTATTTCGAGCTGCGAGCGATCGGACAAGTCCAGCGTCGACGCGAGCTGGAAAACAGCAATCATTGCTTCGGATCGGGACAATGAGTCGTCCAAGAGATACTCTAGCGGTCGCTGACGTTTTGCTTCGCCGTTCTCATCGGTCGCCGGGATACGCCAGCGACTGGTGACATCCGGGACGATCTGTGTGCTATCGAACTCTGCTAGACGACGGTTGGCGTCGCTACGCGTCACCGCCAGAGGCTGTCGCTTTCCTTCCTTGCTGACCTGAAAAATACGGATTGTCGCGTTGAGAGGTTGCCTTGATGCGCCGGGCTCGACTCGAATGCGAACCGAGCGGACACCCGCCTTGAGGTCGGCGTCAGATAGTTCGAGCCGCCACGTCGGTCGGGATTTGGACTTCGCGTCTTTGGGTGGATCGACCCGCTTGCGCTCAGAATCACAGGGTTGCCATCCCGATGGGTTCGAATGTAGCCAGGTATGACAGAGGTCCCACCAACGCTGGGCTTCCTCCGTCTGTTCCTCGATGAGGTCCCTGGCAAGCCGGATCAAGTGTTTCCGCGTTTGAGTCTGATTTCGAAGCAACGCGTCGCTTGTCACTTCGATTTCCGGCGGGAAGGGATAGTTGTTATTGAAGCCTTTGAGGTCTGGATTCGGCGTGTACCCGTAATCACTGTAAACGCCCCACTGTTTCAGGTCCGAGAAAAACGCGGCAAGCGAATAGAAGTCACGGGTGGTGAACGGATCAAATTTGTGGTCGTGGCACTCAGCGCATCCGGTCGTTAGTCCCAGCCATGTCATGCCAAGGGTCCGAACGCGGTCCGCCGCGTACTTCGCCAGATACTCGGCTGGCTGAGCGCCCCCCTCACGCGTCATCATGTTGAGACGGTTGAATCCTGACGCGACCAAGTCGTCAGTACTGGGATTTGGCAGAAGATCCCCAGCGATCTGTCGCCGGGTAAACTGATCGAACGGCTGATTGGCCTGAAAGGCGGCGATCACCCAGTCCCGATACGCAAAGATGTTCTGGTTTTGATCACCATGAAACCCGACCGTGTCCGCGTAGCGCACCAGATCCAACCAGCCCAGGGCCATTCTTTCCCCGTGATGGGGCGACCGAAAGAGTTCTTCGATGGTTGCCGAAACCGCTTCATTGCGATTGTTCCGGTAGTCTGCCTCGAACCGCGTGACCTGTTCCCACGTGGGCGGAAGGCCAATGAGGTCCAAGTAAACGCGTCGAAGCAGCTGATGGGGTTTCGCTGGAGGACTGATCCGGATCGGAGTGGGCGAGCTGGTGACCTCTTCGATGCTTGAAAGACGTCGCGATATGAACTTGTCGACGGGATTTGTCAGCCCAGGGTCGGATGGGATCGTGGGAATGTCGGGGCGTTCAATGGGTGAGAATGACCAATGCGTTTGATACTCCGCTCCCTCCGCGATCCACCGCTCCAGAAGCATCACTTGCTTCTCGTTCAGCGTTTTGTGGGATTCCGGGGGCGGCATGAGCCAGTCGGCATCAGCATGCCGGATGCGTGCAACGAGCTCGCTCTGATCGGGTTTGCCTTCGACAATCGCCCCAAAACCAATCGCTTCCTCGCGTTCGTCAAGACGGAGTCCCGCCTCACGCGTGTTCTCATCGGGTCCGTGGCAGAAGTAGCAGTTCTCTGACAGGATTGGACGAATGTCGCGGTTGAAATCGACCGTGTCAGCCAGTGACGGGAGGGTTGTCAAGACCGTCACGATGCCGACAGTGGACCGGAAGCAACTGCCAACAAACGGCGGAACCGGGTTCCTACTAGTAAAACGCGGCATGGGACGACGTGTGGACATCCGAGGTGTGGTGTCATCGAGGGAGTTTTGAGTTAATCCCCCATTGTACCAGCGGCCATGATCCGCTGTCCGTTCGCCGGCATCGGAGGCGAATCCGTGCTGCTTTCCGCTCCAGACGCGTCAAGAGTGCGCGTACGTGGCTCGTTGCACGGAAACACTTCTTTTTCGGACATCCAACCGCGTCAGCCGTCATAACCGGAATGACCTGAGGAACCTGGGCTTCATGCAAGCTTTCTGTGACGGTCCTCAGACGCTCGCCCATTGGCATTTGCATCGGGATTTTGTGGCTCAAAGCAAGCAACCAGTCGTCGACGTTCCGATGCACCTCGTGACAGCCGGTGTGACACCAGATGCGCCGGGTGCTCATGGAAGTACCGCCCCGCGTGGCGGAACACGTTCATGGGGTATTCGGTCGGGGAAATGGTTTCCCCACTGGTTTGTGGACGAGTCTTCGCGGCTCGACACACGTACACGCCAAACCTTGGTGCCACGAACTGACCCATTCGGACTGTTTGGGGATTAACGGAGTAAAAGCAATGAAGCTTAGTAAACTCGCCCTCATCGCGGCTGTTGCTTGCGGCGTTCACGCCAGCAACCTCACCGCAGTGTCGGCAAACGACATTCAACTGATTTCTCACTGCGCAACCTGCGACGATCCCGTCTGCGGTTGTGAACCCGTCTACTGCGAGCCAGAGTGTGGCTGCGAGTCAACCTGCTGCGAAGAAGCAGAGCCTTGCTGCGACAGCGGCTGCGAAGTCGGATGCGATAGCCTCTGCGACAGCGGATGCGATTCGGCTTGCGGCGCCGGATTCGCTGGCCTGAGCCTTTGTGGCGACTGCGATTTGGGTGACCCGTTCACCCTCTTCGGCGAGTGCCACGGGGTCGCGATCGGCGGTTGGGCCAGCGTTGGCTACCACTCGGCAGCTCTCCCACTGTTCAACAGCCGTCCTGAAGAAGTTCAGCTTCACCAAGCATGGTTGTACGCTGAGAAGGCATTGGACACGTCGTGCGGCTTCGATATCGGTGGTCGCATCGACTACATCTACGGTACTGACGGACCGGACACGCAAGCCTTTGGCATTTCCAACGACCACTGGGACAATGGCTGGGACAACGGCGCCGACTACGGTTCCGCCATTCCTCAGTTGTACGTCGAAGCTGGCTATGGAGATGTCTCCGTCAAAGCGGGTCACTTCTACACCATCATCGGATGGGAAGTTGTGGGCGCTCCTGACAACTTCTTCTACAGCCACGCGTACACCATGTACAACAGCGAGCCCTTCACCCACACGGGTTTCTTGGCGACCGCTGGGCTGACGGATGAGTTGGAAGTTTACGGTGGCTACGTGCTTGGTTGGGACAGCGGTTTCGAGGACAACGGGGACGCGTTCCTCGGTGGTGCTTCGCTGCAAGTGACCGACGACATCAACCTGATCTACGCGACGGTCTTCGGTCGTTTTGCCGACGATCCGACCGGAACGCAGGAACAGGGCTACATGCACTCGATCGTTGCGGACGTCGCGTTGTCCGACAGCACGCAGTACATCTTCCAAAGCGACTGGTTGGACTCCGAGACTTACACGGGCGCCGCCGTTCGTGAAACATTCGGTATCAACCAGTACCTGATCCACACGCTGAGCGACTGCTTGGCGATCGGTGGCCGATTCGAGTGGTACAGCGTTGATGAAGGCGTTTTCGCTTCCGAAGCGGATGTCTTCGCTTTGACGACGGGCATCAACTACAAGCCATGTGCCAACGTCATCATGCGTCCTGAACTTCGCTGGGATTGGGTGGATGCCGACGCGGCTGACAACGCTCAAATCTTGGAAGACAACGACGACAGCCAGTTCACCTTCGGCATGGACACGATCTTCTTGTTCTAAGAAGCTCCCATTCGTGTGAACCAAGAAAGACCGGTCGGTCGCCTTCGGGTGGTCGGCCGGCTTTCTTTATGCGCCTCTGGTCCAGATGCGATCCCAAGCACTGGCGAATCACACATCACGTTTCACAGGCCTTCGTTTCACGTGCCAAGAAGACTCCCTGCGATCTGCTGACGCTGGAGAGTCTTTTCACCGGCAAGGCCATGCGTTTCAGACGTTTGCGTCGCTTCATCAGCGTGGCGATGACACCAACGTCTTCCTGACCGTCACAGCTTACCACTCTGTTCAAAAATCTCGTCCAAGGTGGTCAGGACGCAACTGAAATCGTGTCAACTCTGCGGGTCGTCCCGGTCGATACGAAGCTTCGCATGGAGAGGATTAAGCCGAAAATCGGTTTGCTTCATAACACGACCACGATCATCGCCAATCGCTGGCAGAGCATTCACTGCTTCGTCAAGCTCGGCGCGGCGAGATTGGCACATTGAACATCGGGAAGGACCCAGAAATGAAGTTCAAGCGAGCCGCCTTACTAATGGCGATCAGCGGGATGATTACCGGCGGAACCGCATCTGCCGGCGACCATTTTGTATCCGACGCCGTTTTCCAACCGGAAAATGGGCAGCAGGTCGTTCCGGCCTCCGCCTACGAAGCGTCCGGGGTTGGCAGTGAGATCGCGCAGATTGGTTGCTTTGACGAATCAGATTGCGACTCCGCTTGCGAGTCCACGAGTTGCGATGGAGGATGCGATTCTCTCTGCAGCGATGGTGGCTGTGACGGAGCCTGCGGCGCTGGGTGCGATGAGGGAAGCTGTCTGTTTGACTGCTCGCTGGATGACCCCTTCACTCTGTTTGGGGAAGTGAACGGGTTTTCAATCGGTGGCTGGACTCAGTTGGGCTATCACAACAACGCGAACATCCTGTTCAACAGTCGACCTGGCGAATACCAACTTCACCAGATGTGGTTGTATGCCGAAAAGGCGTTGGACACATCGGACGGCTTTGATTGGGGTGCCCGGATTGATTACATCTACGGAACGGACGGACCCGACACGCAGGCCTTTGGCGTGGGCAATGACCATTGGGACGCAGGCTGGACCCAGGGCGTCAATGGAGATAGCGATTACGGGCATGCCATCCCACAGCTCTATGGCGAAGTCGGCTACGGGGACGTCTCCGTCAAATTCGGCCACTTCTACACGATCATCGGTTGGGAAGTCGTGGGCGCACCCGACAATTTCTTCTACAGTCACGCGTACACCATGTACAACAGCGAGCCCTTCACGCACACGGGTACGCTGGCAACCGCAACCTTGTCGGACGAGCTAGAAGTCTACGGCGGTTACGTGCTCGGTTGGGACAGTGGCTTTGAGGACAACGGCGACGCGTTCCTTGGCGGTGCCTCGGTAACCGTCTGCGACGACATCAATGTGATTTACGCGACGGTCATTGGACGATTTGCCGATAGTCCCACAGGAACGTCTGAGCAAGGCTACATGCATTCCATCGTGACTGACGTCGCCTTGACGGACCAACTGCAATACATCGGACAAAGCGACTTTCTCAAGACGGAAACGGCGGCCGGCGTCACGGTCCGAGATACGCTCGGCTTCAACAACTATCTGATCTACACGGTCAGCGACTGCATCGCCTTCGGGACTCGATTCGAGTGGTGGCATGTGGACGGCGAGAGCGTGGGTCTTGGGTTGGCCGGAGACGATGCCGATGTTTACGCGTTGACCACGGGCGTGAACTTCAAGCCCCACGCGAACGTCCTGGTTCGTCCCGAAATTCGTTGGGATTGGGTGAGCGACGCGGATATGTTGCCCATTGATATTCTTGAGGACGGGGACGATTCCCAGACGACGTTCGGCATCGACACGATCTTCTTGTTCTGAGTCGGTCCTCACGTGTCCAACCGGAAACCCACAAGGCCAGTCTGCTTCATGCGGGCTGGCCTTGCGGCATTTGGTGGCTGCGATTCGGTCGTTCAGTGCGTCAGCACCGGGCACACGTCAAACCAGTCACGGCCCTGCTCGCCCATCCATTCCGTGCTTTCCATGGGACCCCAAAGGCCGGTGGGATAGGAGTGAAGGGGCGGTGCGGCCGGGCTACGCCAGGCTTCGATGATCGGATCGATGATCCCCCACGCCAGTTCAACTTCATCGCCTCTCGCGAACAGGCTTGCATCGCCCTGAACGGCGTCGAGTAGCAAACGCTGGTAGGCGTCCGGCAGCGATCCCCCTGCTTCTTGGAAGCTAAAGTCAAGATTGCTGGTCCGCGTTTTCATGCCCGCATCGGGCACTTTTGTTTGGAAATGCAACTGAATGCCTTCCGCTGGCTGCACCTGAATGACCAACCGATTCGACTCCAGGCTTCGCGCTTTGGGCCCACCAAACAACAGGTGGGGCACCGGCTTGAACTGAATCACAATCTGCGTGGTCCGACACGACATGCCTTTGCCGCTACGCAAGTAGAACGGCACGCCTCGCCAACGCCAATTGTCACAGTACAGCTTCAAGGCAGCGAAGGTCTCGGTCCGACTGTCCGCGGGCACCCCTTCTTCGTTGAGGTATCCGTCGTACTGACCTCGCACGGTCTGGTCCGCGAAATCGCCCCCGGCCATCGGACGCACACAATGCAGCACCTTGACCTTTTCGTCTCGCACGAGCGAAGCGTCGTAACGCGCGGGTGGTTCCATCGCGGTGATCATCATCAATTGCAAGAGATGATTCTGGAACATGTCGCGAAGAATGCCGCTGTTGTCATAGTATCCAGCACGTCGGCCGATGATCACCTCTTCCGCAACGGTGATCTGAACATGGTCGACATAGTTGCGATTCCAAAGCGGTTCAAAAATGCTGTTGCCAAACCGCATGGCAAAGATGTTTTGGACGGTTTCCTTTCCCAAGTAGTGATCAATGCGGTAGATCTGATCCTCCCGGAAGACGTGGTGAATCGATTCGTTGAGTGCCTGTGCGGTTTTCAAATCGGTGCCAAAGGGCTTCTCAATGATCACACGCCGATAGCCTTCCGTGTCGTCTGACAGTCCCGCGGCGCCAAGCTGCTTGATGGCAGACTCGTAGAGCTGCGGCATCGTCGAAAGATAGTAGACCCGGCCGCTTGGTTGGTTCTCTTCAATGGTCTCCAGGCTCGATTTCAGTTCCACGAACGAGTTGGCGTCCTGGATATCACCGGGTTGATAGAAGATCTGCTGGGAAAAACTCTGCCAGGCACTGCCATCGAATGCAGAGCCGGTGAAACGAGCGGTCGTTTCGCGAAGCATGGTGCGCCACTCTTCATGCTCAAAGCGGCTCCGCGAAACCCCCACGATGCGTGTGTTGTCCGGCAGACGACCTTTCAAAAACAAGCGAAACAAAGCCGGGATCAGTTTACGGCTGGTCAGATCACCGCTGGCGCCAAAAATCACGATCGTATTCTGCATGGTCCACCTGGGGATAGTTCTTGCCCACTTCGAGTGATAAGCGATTGGAAGGACGTCTGGTGGCCGGTTCGCCTTGCAGCCACCATGGCCACTGACCGCACGCGCCCGGTAAAACTGTAGCGCAGTCGCCCCATTTCAGCGAGGGGATAAGGCGGCGGCTGGCCTCGCCAATCGAATCAAGCGTTTTGAACGGTCCTTCCTCGATCGGGTCGCTGCCCAGATCAGCCAAAGGGCTATAATCCCGAACCAATACGCCTGAGATTTGCCGCGTCCATCGCTTTCGGTTGTCACTGGAGAAACACGTGCTTCTAAGTTCCCTGATTCATCCGCAGATCAGTTCCATTCTGGGTGCGGCCGGGCACCACAGTTCGGTTCTGATTGCCGATGGGAATTACCCTGCCTCGAGCAAGCGTGGTCCCAACGCAGAACTGGTCAGTCTGAATTTGGCGCCTGGTTTGGTGAACTGCAACCAAGTTCTTCAAACGCTCCTCGCCGCCATTCCGGTTGAAGGAATCTATACGATGCAGACGGAGACGGAGGGGCCGTACGCGTTGGATGGGGACCCACCGGTCTGGACTGATTATCGAGCCAGCATTCTCCACGCGGGTTTGGAGCTGGAAATCGAGCCGCTTGAAAAATGGGCTTTCTACGACCATGTCATCACACCGGACCATGTTTTGACGATTCAGACGGGGGACCAGCAGCGATACGCCAACATTCTGTTGACGATGGGTGTCCGCATGGATGCCTCCTGATCAGAACGGCGGGGTGACGTTGTGGCGGAACGTAGTCTGTCCCGGATCATGCTTCCGGTCGCGCCCGTGCTCGGGTTGGTCATCGGTGGTGCCTCCCTTCTGGGTGGCATGCCATCGAACGCTGCGGTTTGCGCTGCCGTCGCCGTTGTTTGTGCGACGTGGTGGATTTTCGAATGTCTGCACATCGCGGCTGTTGGACTGGTTCCCTTCGTGGTGCTCCCGCTGGCCGGCATCCTGACCCATCGGGAAGTGGCCGCTTCGTATGGCCACACGATGATTCTTCTGTTGATGGGCGGGTTTCTCTTGTCGGCCGCGATGGAACGTAGCGGGGCTCATCGTCGGATTGCTGTGATGATGGTCCGCGCGGTCGGCGGAGCAGGCGGCAAACGGCTGGTCCTCGGTTTCATGTTGGCGACGGCCTCGCTTTCCATGTGGATCAGCAACACGGCAACGGCCCTGATGATGCTCCCGATTGCGATGGCAGTTCTCAGCCAGTGCCGCGATGATCAGCTGAAAGTGCCCTTGCTACTGGCCATCGCGTATTCCGCCAGCGTCGGCGGGATGGCAACGCCGGTGGGGACTCCCCCCAATGTGATTTTCATGGGGCAGTTGGAGGAGCGATTTGATACGGAGATGTCGTTCTTTGAGTGGATGAAGTTTGGCTTACCCATCACGCTCATCCTGTTGCCGACCATTTGGTGGTGGGTGACTCGAAACATCACATCGAATGAACGGGTGGAAATGCCGGAACCGGGTCCGCTTCGTCCGAATGAACTTCGAGTTCTCCTGATCTTTTCTGTGACGGCACTCCTTTGGGTCTTTCGCACCGGTCCTTACGGTGGCTGGTCGGCGTGGATGCCTCGTGCCAGTGCGATCGGTGATTCCACGATCGCGCTGGCAGCCTCGTTGGCGGTTTTTGTTTGCCCATCCGGAGTGACACCGGAGGATGGTGACAACAACGGGCCAGAAAGACCCGTCGACCGATTGCTGGACTGGGAAACCGCAAAGAAAGGTCCGTGGGGCATTTTGCTCATGTTTGGTGGTGGACTTGCCCTCGCCGATGGTTTTGAAGAATCGGGCTTGAGCGCCGCCATCGGTTCTCAGTTCAGTTTTCTGACTGCGGCACCGGCGTGGCTCATTGTGATGTCCATCTGCTTGGTGGTCACGTTTCTGACCGAAATCACCAGTAGCACGGCAACGGCGACCTTGCTTCTTCCCATCTTGGCTGAATTATCGGAACAAGTGGGTTTGCCACCGCAAGCATTGATGGTGCCTGGAACGATCAGCTGTAGCTGCGCCTTCATGCTACCGGTCGCGACGGCACCCAACGTCATCGTGTTTGGGACGGGGATGCTACGCACCGACCAGATGGCGCGTATGGGACTGATGTTGAATCTCATCGCCGCCCTGGTGATCACGCTCTGGACGATGCTGTTGTTGCCCGGCTATCAGGCCCCATGATGAACTCATTCCGTCCGATCAGCTCCACAGACACAGCGGCTCACCCCGTCGATGTGCTGGGTTTTGTGCTGGGGCGCCGTCAGTCCATCCAGCGTTTGATCTATGGGGAAGGCAACCTCTGGTATGCTGCCGGGTTAGTTGCAACAGCAGCATTGGCTCGCGAATACGATGCCGTGAGCTTGTTTCACCGGCCCTACGATTTATTGGGGCCTTTTGCGGCCTCATTCATCTTGGCCAGCGCGCTGTTCCTGTGGCTGTGCCTGTGTTTGTCCTTCTCTGGGATGCGACTGCGAGATTGGCCACGTCATTATAGGGCCCTGTTATGCGGCTACTGGATGACCGCTCCCTTGGCCTGGCTGTACGCGTTCCCCATCGAATCCTTCGTGAGCGATACCGCCGCGTTGCGATTCAACCTCGGAGCGTTGTCGGTTGTCTCTGTGTGACGCGTCGCTTTGTACTCGCGGGTCATAGCGTTCATTTTCACATCCCGTTTTGGGCCGCTTGTTCATGGGTGGCTTTGCCGTGCATGGGGCTGGCTTTCGTCGGCTTGCTCCAGTCAATGATGGCGCTCGTGCCGATGATGGGTGGCATCCGTTTGACTCAGACGCAAGAGCTCCTGTTGGATTTTCAATCCGCCGTTGTCGGACGGATCTTCTACGCGGCGCTTCCAGTGTTGGTGTTGGGAATCCTATCCCTCGTCATCTGTTCGCGAACAGGAAAGCGTGACCTGAGATGTCGTCGTTTCGCAAGCATGCGGCATCGGAGCTGGTGGATCCCCGCGATGGCGGTCGTCGTCGCGATCGTGGGTTTGTTTCTATTTCAGCCCGCCCTCTACCGGGCGGAACAGGTCGATCGACTTCTCGTGGCAGAGGAATTCGAAGCCGCGTTTTCATTGTTGGAAAAGAAGGGCATGTCGGCGTTCCCCAAGCAGTGGGATCCTGTCCCGTCATTTCCGAGCGAAAAGGATTCCAATCTCATCGAATCGACGCAGGACGAAGAAGCAAATCAAGAGCCAAAGACCACACAGATCGGCGAGGGTACCGACTGAGTGATCCGCTGAAACGTGAGTGCGCCGGTGTCCTGATCGATGCTGAACACCGTAGCGGTATGACTGTCCCGTCCGGCTGCGACAACCCAACGCCCGCTTGGATCGATGTTGAAGTTACGCGGCCAACCTCCTCGGATGGGCTCCACTTCGATCACCTCCAGTCGCCCCGCGTCGACCACGCGATAGGCCGTGATGCTGTCGTGGCCTCGATTGGCGGAGTACACAAACCGCCCCGATGGATGGACGCGGATCTCAGAAGCGCTATTGAAGGTTTCCTTGGCTTTTGTTTCCTCGGACAGCGCGGGGATCGTTGTGCTCAAGGTCATCGTCCCCTTCGCGGCGTTGTAGTCAAGTGTTGAAACCGAAAGCGTTAGCTCATTGAGCAGGTAGATTTGCTTGCCATTGGGGCTGAACTTCATGTGGCGGGGGCCACCTCCAGGGATCGCAACGCCGAATCCGTGGTGACTCATCGCAGGCTTGTGTGTGTCCAATGCAAAGATGACCACTTTGTCCATACCGAGATCGGGAACGAAGACAAATCGGTTGTCTGGGGAAGTCCCACACCAATGCGCATGCGGTGCGTTCTGCCGACGTGGAACAACACCACTTCCCGCCGGCGTGGCGAGCTCCTCGTGTTCATGCACGCTGATACGCTCTTGGATGCCGCCGTTTGCAGACAACTTGTAGAGAGTCGTGCTACCGCCACCATACTGTGCCGAGAAAAGCACGCTACCTGTGCGGTCGGTCGACAGGTGAGCCGCGCCACCGTCACCGGTCTCGACGCTGCCCATGAACTCGAGCGTCTTCTTACCGGAATCGCCCGTGACGCGGTATGCAGTCACGGCAGCACTTCCGTCGGGAGCGCCGGTGGAATAAAGCGTTTTTCCATTGGGATGAAGCGAGAGGAACCCGCATCCGGTGGTCTCAGCGGCAAGCTCGATCTTGCTCAATTTTCCTGAACTCGTGTCAAACGAACCATGGTAGATGCCCTTGCTGGGTCCGTTCTTGGGAGTGGTGGTGCCAAACCAAACGTCCAGGGTTTCAGCGCTCGCGGGCAGGGAGACGGAGGTCATCAAACTGATCAAGAATCCGAACAGGAGCAAGGGTGGACAAGGGGAGAGTGGTTTTGGCATCGAGCAAGAAGGCAGTGGGGCATCGGTCAGGAGGCGAGAACGAATCAACTCGCCGTCGCATTGTAATGGGTGCCGTGTTTACTGGTGCAAAAAACGTTCTGCCGCCAGTACTCCGCCTCTGCTCAAGCTTCGCCAACGCATCGGCTTATGAGTAAACCGACAAGCCTTTGGGGGCGTGTCGATTTAGTCACAATCACAACTCGAAGCGTAAGCGAGGAAACCTTGAAACCGGATCAATGTCGAATCAGACCTCGCTAACGCTTCGGGTTATGAATAAATCGTCAAGCCGTTGGCGAGTTTCGCTACCCGAAAACCAGTTTGCGGGGGAATGCTAGGAGGAAACGCCACTTGCGAATGCTTCCAACTCCTGTTTCGCGCGTCGTTTCTCACTGAGAACATCGAAGCGAGGTTGTTCGATCGAATCGAGGATGGCTTGCAGCGGTGCAACGAAGGCCGCGTTACCTCTCTTGTCTCCATTGGCTTGCATAGACACGCGCACGAACACCAGCTTCACCACATGCACCAAGTTGTCTTCCGCACGCAAGCTTTGATCTGCAATCTCGACAGCACGTTGACAATGCACCAAGGCGGATTCCGGTCCGGCAAGTGCGGCTTCCAAGAAGGCAACTTGGTTGTGCCATTGGCATCGCAGCCACGGCGAGGCAATCTCCAGAGTCAAGATCGTTTGGCCGGTCTCGTTCGTGTCTGTCTTGGTCGCAAACCGTTCGATCCAATCCCGTGCCTCGCTTCCGAGACGCGCTTTTTTGCTTCGATCATTCGTATGGAGAATCTCTTGAAAATAGACCTGCAGCTTCTTTGAGACTGCCAAAGCTTGTCCATCACCGTCATACGCATGCAACGCGTCCTCGAAAAGTTCGTGAACACGTGTAAACAGCGTGTCGCGTTCCGACTCCGGCAGATTTTTTGCTCGCAACTGGGCTCGGCGAAACAGAGCATCACCTACCGATTCAATCCTCTGATCCGAACGACCGTGCCATTGATTTGGCAGAGACATGGCTTCCGTCGCGTCGGCCAGCGACTTGTCAAGCCAAACGTCCTGGGCAGCAATGAGTGCCGCGGGTTCTTGACCCGGCGGCTCCAAATCGATGAGGCGTAGTTGCAAGGCACTTCGGAGCCGTAGGGTTTCACCACGCATCGAATCAGGCAAACTCTCTTCGGCTATCAGGGCACGGTAAGATTCGAGGGCTCGTTCACTGCTGCGCCGCGCCGAAAATCGATCTTTGGCGAAATAGGTCTTCTGATGCTCCAACCTGGCGCGAAGGTACGCTTGCAAGTCACCGCCGTCCAGCGAAGTGCCCGTGCGTTCATAGGATTGCAGCAACGAAAGTAGGTCTGCGGGTGAGTAAACCGCCTGTGCTTCATAGTGAGTTTGAAACAGAGCATCCACCGCAATCGCGAACAATCGGGTCCGGGAGTTTGCGTCTTGCGACATTTCACCGGCAATGCTCGCCAAAACCTCAATCTCGTGGAACCAATCAACGCGTTTGCCGTCCTCTTGTTGCGGGCGGCGGCTGAGGAGGTCGTTGAGCAACTGCGTTGACCAAAGTGACATGAGACCCCGGTCCGCATTCTTGGGCACGCGTGGCACCGCACTCAAACGCGGGCGGATGGTGGGCAATAGGCTCCTCAGAATCCTGCGATCCAACGAGACACGCTCGCGTTGGTAGGGGGTGATCCGTTGCTCGATGCCAGCGAGGAGCGGCTGGGCCCCCGTTGACCTCGTGGCGTCGCTAGCCGTGCCGGTCGCCTTCAGAGGTGTTCTCAGAAGCGATAACAACATCGCGTCGTTGAAAAAATCTACTTTGGCATCCACAGAATCAACGTTCACCAGCCGGTCCACCACATGATCCAACAGAGCGAGCGCGTGCTGCGTCGTGATCATCGGTGACTCGGGTTCGCGGATTTCGCCCCGCGTGCGATCCGAGATCAGCGATGCGACCGTACCGGTTTGCGAAATCTGTCGCCATCGTTCATAGGCGTCGTCAACGCGCCCGGCGGCAGCAAAGCAGAGCACTCGTTCCGCAGCGGAACGCGAGCGCAAGGGATCGTCCGCGGGCAGCAGCGAATCGGCCACGTCCAAGAGACCGATTGCCCGCTCAGCCGAATCTGCATAACGCAGTTTCTTGATTTCCACATCTTCCACGCCCGATGCATCCCGCAAATGGTGCAGCATGCGCTCGAACCCTTCTCTTCGAAGAGACAACGAGAATTGATCCAGTGCGTCTTGGAAACCAACGGGGACGTTCAGTATGCGGACAGCATCCTCCTCGCTGCCAGTCCGCCACAGAAAAGATGCCAAGGCGAATCGAGAAGCCGCTTGTTGCTGGGACGACAAGAGATCCAGCGGGCTCTTTTGGCTGTCTGATAACACCTCTTGAAAAAAATCCACCCAGTCACGGACCAAAGAACCTCCCTGCCGGGATTGAACATCCAAGTCGTCCGTTTCAATGGCCGCATAAACCCACTCGGCCGCATTCACAGCCAAGGCTTCATGAGTCAAGGAGCCTGGGGGCTGAGTCTGAAGCGCGATGCGCAACAAACGTGGCTGTCTCTGGAAATCCGATACGGACACAGGTGACGTTGGACGACGGGCAATCGTGGCTAGGAAGCTGGCCTCGGCCGAAAGCGGTTCGATGCGGTAGACCAACCGGTTGTTGTCCAATCGAAGGTACTCAAGTACGTCTTGCTTGCGACTGGTGATCATCGCCGCGGGCACTTCGGAGCGATCCGCAATCAATTGCAATTGTCGCAGTGCCAACTGAGCAAGGGCGTCTTGAACGGCATCACTTTCGAAGTCGTCGCGTGTACGCAAGTAGGTCATTAAACGACGCCCCAGATTGTCCACCTGAATAAGCTCGCGCGGGCGGACCAGAACGGTCTCGGGCGTTTGTTGACCCTTTGCCTCGCTGGCACGGACGATCAGGGGTACGGGGGGGATCAGGCGAGCGTACTCATCGATGAAATCCTTCAAACCATCCAAAGGTGTCGGGTCTTTCGCCTCTGCAGCTTCTTGACTCACTTGAATCCAGGATTGCAAGCCTTCGCTAGCCAATTGCACGCGACGCGCAAGATCCAAATCTCCGTCTTGCGACGAACCGAACTGGAGAGCTGGAACCTGGATCGATTCACGTGGCGACGGTGCCGGAGCGACGTCGATCGGCACGGGCGGAGAAAGAGTAGGGCCGGAAGACCGGTCAACATCGGATTCCAACGTATCGGATGCCGTATCCCCAAGGTCACGTGCGTTGTCGACCGATGCCAACGGTGCAAGAATCCTTCCGTTGACGAGGATGCCCATCCCTACCAACAGCAACACCATGCCAGCGATTAGTACTGCGAGCGTTGCCCTGGAAAACCTCGCTGGCGGTGTCACGTCGACGGACGTGGCCACCTTAAGCTCAGAAACAAATTGACGGCATGATTCAAAGCGTGCCCCTGGATCCAGAGACGTTGCTCTCGCGATGACCTCTCGTTCGCGGGGTGGAACTGCTGAAAGGTCAAGCTCGCCCGCGGCCTTCAAACGCATGAACGAGGAACGTTTGAGCTGCTCGAAAGGCAGTCGTCCCGTACGCAGCTCAAAGTAGGTCACTGCCAAGGAGTACTGGTCGATTGACTTGCTGTACGTCTGGTCGAACAACATCTCCGGCGCGCCGTAGGCTGGCGTCCCAAATGCCAGTTGCGTTCGATGGGAATCCTGAACACGGCGGGCCAGGCCGAAGTCACACACCTGCGCCTGACCGCCGACCACCAAAATGTTCTGCGGCTTGATATCGCAATGATAAATGGCATGCTTTTGATTCAATTCATCGATTGCTGAGGCGGATGCCCGCATGTAGCCCAGGAGCTCCTCAACAGGAATGCCGCCGGGAATGTGTTTGGCATCATCTTCCTGCTGCGGCTGGTTTGGGGGCGCCCGCATTTCTGTTAAGCGATCATGCAAGGTTTTTTCACCCAGGCCCATCGCAAGCACCATGCGATGGGCCACAACGGTGGTCGCGTCGGAAGCCTGTCTGAAGGTTTGATTCGTAGCGGAGTTTCCTTCTCCGATGAAACCGGAAGAGTCCGAGGTCACCATGAGCTCAGGGGGAAGCTTGTTTGTCGTGGGGCCTTGATCTGCCGCGTCAGAATCGGACGCAAGCCCCGAATGTTGTCCGCCGGAATCCGTTTGCATCTCGGAACCGCGTTCCCCCAATTCAAACGATTGGGTTTCCAGCATGGCACCGTCCGCTTCGGGGCCGCCAGCCTGCGTCTGAATCGACGCGGTGTCGATCAACGATGAAGAGAGGCCAAGGATCGCATCCGTCTCTTGTGAACTCAGAATCTGATCGTGTTCATCAAAGAACCAGACGCCGATCAAGGGGCAAAGGTTGGGATGTTTGACTTCGCGCACGATCCGGAGCGCGCCCAACTCCCGTTTGCTCCCGATCATCTCCAAGTCGCGAATGATCTTGATCGCAACCTCGACTCCGCCGGAAGCGCGTGCCACCCAAACCTCACCCGCCATTCCAGCACCCAGCCGACGCACCAGGACGTATCCTGGTACGATCTCGGTGCCTTTTT
>JBCCYK010000033.1:0-34702 GCA_039189905.1 Planctomycetota bacterium | reverse complement strand
TCTCAATATCATTGGCAAATCTCACACACCGTCGCAGTGGACCCCAACAACCACCTCTACGTGATCCACGAGGGTGATTCCAAACTGACGGACCACCCAAGCATCTTCGTTTTTGATTCCGAAGGCACGTACATCCGCAGCTTCGGACAACAATTCCAGGGCGGCGGCCACGGGATCGAAGTGCACGTCGAAAACGGGGAACCGTATCTCTATGTGGCCGGATACCAACAAACCAAGACAATTGCCAAAATGACTTTGAAAGGCGATTTGATTTGGCAGCACTATGCTCCGGTGCAATCCGGAGTTTACGCCGTCGGCGAAGCCAGCAACCCTCGGAAGATCTGGGGGCGTGATCGATTCATGCCAACCAACTTTGCATTCCTGGAAGATGAATTTCTACTCGCCGACGGCTACGGCAGCTTTTTCATTCACAGGTACGACTACGATGGGAATTGGAAGGGTTGCTTTGGCGGCCCGGGCAAAGGCGAGGGCACGTTCGCAACCCCGCATGGGATCTGGGTTGACCACCGAGATGGGCAGCCGCAGATCGTGATTTGTGACCGCGCCCACAATACCCTCCAGGTCTTCACCGCCGCTGGCGAATACGTCAAGACCGTCCCCGGCTTTGGGCTTCCAGCCAATGCGGACACCTATGGCGATTGGATGGTGATCCCCGAGTTGGTCGCACGGGTTTCATTGGTCGATCGACATCACAACACGGTCGTGACGCTCGGCGATGACCGCGAACGGGTCTTGGCAGACAAAGCCGACAACAAGGGGTTTACGATTCGGACGAAGGAAGCCGACTGGAAGGACGGAAAGTTCGTTCATCCCCATGACGCGTGCTTCGATGCGGACGGCAACCTCTATGTCGCCGAATGGGTGTCGACGGGTCGCATCACCAAGCTGACGCCAGCGTAGCCGCGTTTCAGCCACGGGTCAGACTCGAAGCCAGGCACCCCCGCGCAGGAGGTGTCGTGAGTGGTTAGACAGCCTGCAACGGCCGAGCTGATAAAACCCGAAAAATCGCCACGGTCCCTTAAGTTGGCACCACCGTCAGGTCGATCATTCTCAACGTCGCCGTAGGCTCCGCCGTTCAATACCGCGCATGGGGATGCGCGGGGACGACTGTGAATGCTGCGACGTACAACGAGACCCTGACGAGCGTGAAACATGGACGCCAACAAACAGTCCACCCGCAAGATGACACCACCAAGCCGACTTTCTCGGTGCGCACGAAGGCACGGCCTGGCGTCGTTGATTTGTGGCGTCCTGGCGATCAATGCAAGCGGGTGCGCGTCAAGTACGATGTCGCTTGCATCGCTCAACCCATTCAAAAAATCAGACCCAACCCAAACCGAAACGTCGATCGCGAGCAGCACGAGTCAGGCGGCGTCGAACGCTGCTGACGCAACCAGGAATGCGTTCAGCAAAACAGGTGAACGGATCGCGGGCATGTTCGGCGGTGACAAGGACACGCAGATCGCTGCCGACGATCCGCTCTCGCTCCAAAACAAGCCCGAGAAGGTGGGCCCCGAAGTTTTCGTTGCCAATGGGCAACTATGGGAGCTGACGGGAAACAGCACGAAGGCGATGGAAGACTACGCCAAAGCCCTGGAAGCTCAACCAAACCATGTCGGCGCCATGACCAGCATCGCGCGGCTTCACTTCCGAGAAGGCAACTATCCTAAGGCAGCCGAGTTCTTTCAGCAGACCTTGGCCCAGACACCCAATGATGCCGCCGTGTACAACGACTTGGGGCTAACGCTCGGCAAGCTCGGTCAGACCGACATGGCCGTGAAGACACTCGATCGCGCCCTGCAACTGGCTCCAGGAACCTCACGTTATGCCAACAACCTCGCAAGCCTTCAGTTCGAAAGCGGCAAGGCGGACGCGGCTTACGAGGTGCTCGCCGCCAACAACAAGCCAGCCGTGGCTCACTTCAACATGGCTTACTTGCACTTTAAGAAGGGTCAGTCAGATGACGCCCAATCCCATCTGCAAAAAGCGATCACCTTCGAAACCCAATCAGCGGCTGATCCTGCCACCAAACGCGCCGTTGAGCGTTCGAAGGAAATGTTGGCCCAGTTGAGCACGCCGGGCAACCTACCCGACACGCCGACAGGCCCCGTTGCTCCCACGACACCCTCTTCGCCGGAAACCCAGGCGTTGCCAGGTGCCGCCGCCGGACCGAGCGCGATCGTCGCGGGTTTGCCCGCCCACATGGTCAAGCCCGGCCAACAGGTCATCGGACAAGTTTCCACGCAAGCCAGTCCCGGAGCCACCGTAAGCCAGGCAGCCGGCGTTTCGGGGAAACCCAGCGGGGACATTCGTTACCAAGATCCCGGCAGCTACATGTCGCCTCAAATCCCCGCCGGCGCCCCAACGTCTCAGGTGGCGCCAAACACGCCCTCGGTTAGCACGCCGACCGCGACGCCACCCGCTGTGGCACCCAAGATGAGCGCCCCGTCGGTCAACTTTGAGCTGCCACCCGGCTTCGGCGCACCTTGACGCTGCTTTCGCGTCACAGAAAAGTGCAACCGAAACTAATGGGCTTCGGTGGAATGCCGTGCGTAGCCCAACTCAGTCAAAACCAGCAACATCTCGTCGCAGGTGATGTAGCGTCGGTGGTGTTCGAGCTTGTACTGGTCGATCGCCAGCGCAAGTTCGCGACCGGCTTCGCTGAGCTCAGCGTGAGAGCTCCCGAACTGCCGACGCTCTGAGAACCCACTGCGAACCCGTGCATCTGCAGGCGCTCGCCGGCGATCAACGATCGGTCGCGCCGCTTCGGGAGGCGTCATCGTCATCGGGGTGGGCAAGGTAGGTGGCACGGTTGTTGCGGTGTTGGATTCGTTCATGCTTAGCCCTTGCGAATGGAATGGCGCGGCGTCTTATCGCGCGATGCGGTTCGCAGCCCCAGGAGAGAATTCTCGCTTCCCCAATTTCTCTCGCTCGCACGTCGCACTAGTGCTTTGTCCCAATTCAGTTCTAGGATTAGCCGAAGGGCGTTAGCCCCGGTTCCCACCGCGATAACCGGGGCTAACGCCCTTCGGCTCATTGAGGGAACCCTCATTTTCAACTGGAACGAAGCACTAGGCGTTTTGGCGCGAAACTGCCTTCATCGAAAGAGTAGGTCACAAAAACGCGCGGCGTTCCAAGCCAATTAAAAATCGATCGAATCGAGCGGTCGAGGACCTTGCTCCACGTCCGATCACGCCAATCACACAAAGTCGGCGTGGTCTCAATGACACCTGTTAGACGGCTTATGCGGATCGCGACGATCCCCCTGAAGCGCGGCAGCTAATGGTCTGCGAATGCTCGCCGAACCGTTCTCGTTCGCAGCCAAGTTTGCAATCCCAGCCATAGCGAAAGACGCCAAGTCTTTCGGCTTTCTTGGGCAGGCCGAAACTCTTGGCGAGTTTCGCGACCCGAAAATCAACCTGCGACAGAATCCTCGTGCTTCGTCCAATTTTGATTTTAGGGTTCCAGAGATCGTAGCTCGGCTCTCCGAGCCGAGACCTCACGGCTCGGAGAGCCGTGCTATTGAAAGACCAACCCTAAATTTAAAGATGGATGAAGCACTAGCTCAGCAGAGAAGTGACGGCCGCGGCCTTCACCAACTCACGCGGCTGATTGAGGTGGTTGTACACGATGGTTTCGGGGTCGATCCCGAAACTGTGATAGATCGTCGCCAAAAGCTCGGCCGGGTGCACCGGACTGTCGACCGGAGCGGACGCGGTTTTATCGCTTTTCCCATGCACATAACCTCGACGCGTGCCGGCTCCCGCCATCACCGCCGTGTAGCAATACGGCCAGTGGTCTCGACCGTCATCCGAGTTGTTGTTTCCGGAAGTGCTCACGCCGCGTTGGGGGCTGCGTCCAAACTCGCCGACCGCGACGACAAGCGTGTCCTCCAGCATGCCACGATCATCCAAGTCCGTGATCAGACTCGACAACCCGGCGTCCAACATCGGTGCCGATTGATCTTTCATGCGTTGGGACAAACCCGAGTGGTGGTCCCAAGAATGGTTGTTGCTATTGGCAACCTTGGGCCAAATCACCTCCACCACCCGCGTTCCTGCTTCGACCAAACGCCGTGCCAACAGGCAACTCTGTCCAAACGTGTTGCGACCGTAGGCATCCCGCAGTGCGTCGTCTTCCGCGTCCAAATGAAACGCGTCCCGAGCTCGACCCGAGATGATCAACGACAGAGCGCGATCATAGTTCTCGCTTAGCTTGTACTCTTCGACGGCTTGATTGATCGTTGGCATCTGCTTGTTGAGAAGATCGCGAAGCCGGGCGCGACGTTCCAGGCGGACATCAAACACGTCTTCTCTCAACGAGAGATCATCGACGCGAATCTTGGACATCTTGTCCATGTCCATGTCATCACCCGGCGGGTAAAGCGTGTAGGGATCAAAGGACTTGCCCAGGAAGCCCGCCGTGCCGCCTTTCCCGACCACGTTGGATTCTTGCAACGGACGTGGCAACATCACGAACGGGAGCATGGGCTCGTCAATCGGCCTCATCTTTACCAAGTTGCTCCCGAAATTCGGGAAATCCTTTGGCGAAGGTGGTTCCAGTTGCCCCGACGGACTGACCTTGTCAGTCGTGTATCCGGTCATCATCTGGTAGATGGCGGCGGTGTGGTTGAACAGACCGTTGGGCGTGTACGACATCGACCGAATCATGGTGAAACGATCGTTGATCTGAGACAGCCGTGGAAGGTTTTCCGTGAACTTCACCCCGGGGATCTTGGTGCTGATCGGTGAAAACATGCTTTTCACGTTGTCTGGGACATTCTCTTTGGGGTCCCACAAGTCGAGATGGCTTGGCCCACCTTGCAAATAGACCATGATGATGCTCTTGGCCTTGTTCCAGCCGGGACCCCCACCGCCATGTGTGGCGGAACCGCCTGATGCCGATTGCAACTGCATCAACTGAGGCAAGGAAAGACCCAGCATGCCTGCCGAGCCCACGCGTAAAAACGTCCTTCGTGTGGCACCCAAGTGCGAATCACACAGGTCTTTGGCTGGAAAGCCTTTGAAATTCAACATGGTTGGATTCAAGTAGGAAAGGGTGAAAGGTGACAGGTTGAAGGTAGAAGGTAGTGTCGCGACAGGAACCGGCGTCACTCAAACGTTGCTTTCACCCTCCTAGCTGGCGGGTCGAGCGAAGCGAGGGGAGGTAGAAACTGGTTTCTCTTATGGGGTGTGTTTCAAGTGTCAATTCCGCTTTCTAGCGAGCCCCACCCGGCCGCTTCGCGTCCGACCTCCCCAACGGGGAGGTGAATAAACAGGAAAACTCAATGGTTGAACAGGAACGCGGGCGAATTGACGAGGGCCCAAATGAGGTCCTCGGCAGCCGTGCGACGAACCGACGCGGCCTGACGCTCACTCTGTTCGACGTCCGCCCGCAGACGCACGAGCGCCGGATCATCCTGCGTCTCCTTCTCGGCACGGCCAATGGACGCTTTCAGGCGAACAACCTGTTCATCCGGGGGCAGTTTGGCGCGGGCGGTGCCCAATGCCACCTTGAGTTGTGACAATTTGGGGTCCGTTGTCTCAACAAACTGGTTCAGATTTGCCACATCAGCTTCAGATCGCTTGTCGGTCGGCGTTTCAGCAATGGATTGGAGCGTCTCGTCGAGACCTAGCGGGATCTCGCCCTCATCCGTCGTGAACGACACACGGAACCGTCCCAGCTGATGATTCTCCGCATTGTGATTCTGGTGGAGCACCACACGAATCTCAGACCCGCCGCGGGTGTCGACAGGTTCCGCAAATTTGAACGTGGCCCAGTGATTCAAGCCATTGGCGCCCGCGACGGCCCAGGCCGATTGGTTGCCAACAACGCCATCAAACGTCAGATCAATGTTGAATCCCTTTTGCAAGAAGTCTGCCCTCGCAGAAGCGATCTCGATAGGACGGGTTTCCTTTCCTTGGATCGTATCAACCTTGATCTCCGTCACGACGAAATTGGTCGCCCGCCCCGGTCCTTTGCCGGGCAGACTCTCGTGCGTCAAGGCTTCGATTCGCATCCCCGTAATGCCGCTCAGCTTGGACTTGAACCGCAGGGTGTAGGAAGACTTGCCCATCGGACCGCTGGCCAACACGCTGCGATCAGGCAGCATCGTCAGCGTGGCTTTGTTGGATGTCGTTGCCAACGACGGTCTCAGCGGAAACCATTCGCTGGTCTTCGAGTTGTCTTCCAAGAATTTCTCGACGCGGGAACCAAGCTTCTGCTTCTCGTCGTCGTACTTCTTCTGCGCCTCCGCGATCTTCTTCTGGCGTTCCGCTTCCATCTTTTTGCGTTCCGGTGCAATCGCCTGTTCACGATTGACCAGTTGCTGCTTCAGCGTGGCCAATCGCTGCTTTCGCTTCTCTTCCAATTTGGGACGACGTGTCGTCCAGTGGGCTTCCGCCTGCTTGAGTCGATCCACCATGCGCTGATGGTCCCTATCGATGCTCGACAACATGTCCTGAAACGCCTTATGTTCCGCATCAAGCGGGTAACGAGCCAGTGAGCGAAGGAATATCTCGTCGACCAGCTCCCGGTCGTTCTCGAAGGCGTCCAGAAGTTTGTCCAAGCCATTCTTCTGGTCACCAATGGCAGTGCCGATCGTGGGTCCGCTCACCAACGCCATCACGGGCCCCAGTTGCAGGTCGGTGGTACGTTCGCACTCACAGGCACTCTCGCGAGCAGGGCGTCCGAGGTTCGTCAGAAACCCATCCGCCAGACGCACCCCGGCATCACTTGCCGCAGCGGCTCGCGTTCCTTCAGGCATTCCGGGCAAGCGGCTCACCGCACCCGTCACTTGGTGCACCGCATCGTAGATCACCTCAGCCGGCAATCGGCGTGGCATGGCGTGGGAGTAGTTCAGCTTGTCGTCCGCGTTGAAATCATTCGTCTCGACTGACAGCGAGTAGGCGCGACTGTTGCAGATCAAGCGAATGACGTGTCGGGTGTCAAAACCACTACTGAGGAACTCCGTCGTCAAGAAGTCCAACAGTGCGGGGTTGGTCGGTGGGTTGCCCGCGCGAATGTCGTCAATGGGTTCAATCAGCCCGACGCCGGTCAGGTATGCCCAGAGACGATTCACGTAGCTACGCGCGAAATACGGGTTGTCCGCGCTGGTCATCCAATCAGCCAACTGTTCTCGACGACTCGGCGCGTTCACGCCTCGCTTTTTCGCAGCATCGGATTGGGCTGATGCAGCGGTCAGTGTTTGCGCTGCCTCGGGCCGATGCGCCACCAGTTCGTATGGGAATGCGGGAGGAACCGGTTCCCCGGTTCGCCCGTGCATGACATCCCCCTTTCCGTTATCCGCAATGGTTTCGAACAAGGGCGTTGCCTTCTCAACCGCGGTGCCGCCCACATTCCGTTTTCCTGACGCGGGGTCGCGTTTCCGATCGACTTGCGCGAAGTACGCCGCCATCTCGAAGTACTGATCCTGCGTCCAACGTTCAAAGGGATGGTCGTGGCACTTGTTGCAGTTGAAGCGAATCCCGAGGAACAGGTGCGTCGTGTTCTCCATCGCGTCCTCAGGCGTCCGCAGAATCTTGTAGTAGGACGCGGGCGGGTTGTCGTTCCCGCTGCCCGTGGCCGTCAGGATCTGTGACACAAACTGGTTGTAGGGTCGATTCTCTTCCACGGCTTTTCGGATCCAGCCACGAAACTTCACGCTGCCCTCGACGCCCAAGAATTTCCGATTGACCTGGAGAAGATCCGCCCACTTGTTCGTCCAATATTCAACGAAGGCGTCGTTTCCAAGTAAGCGTTCCACCCATTCCTTTCGCTTGTGCTGAGTTGGAGTGTCATCCGTCAGGAAACGGCGCACCAAATCACTGCTTGGAGGCAAACCGGTCAAATCGAGGTGAACACGCCGCACGAACGTCGCATCGTCACACAGCCCGCTCGGCGTGATCTTCATACGATCCCATTTGCTGGCGACCAGATCGTCAATCGGGTTCCAACCGGCGACGGATTCCCGCTCATAACCCGAGCGGTCTCCCATCACGGTCAGCGTGGTTGCCGCATAGGCGCCTTCGTAACGCACCAGGACCGGGGCTTCTCCGCGACGGACGGCCACAAGGCGTGCACCGGATTCCACGATGGCCACCTCCGTGTTGCCGCTCTCGACGAATGCCTCATGGGTCACGTCGCGTGATCGCCCATCCTCGTAGCGTGCCACCACTCGAATTTGCTGCAAGCTGCCAGAATCGTCGACAATGGGATTCAGTGGGGAGACGTCGATGCTTTCGACTCGAGGCGTTTCGAGATCAAGATGCGAACCATCGGCGATCCAACGTCGAAGGATCTCGTGATAGGGATCATCCACCCTCATGAGCACGCCGCCCTCATGGGGCGTCAGCCCGAGGGGTTTGCGAAGCATCAGCGAATCACCGGGCGCCGCTGGATCAATGCGTCTTGCCGCCAGGTCTTCCGTCAAGGCCCGCAGATCAAAGATCGCGTCGTAGCCACGGAGCGACAACCGGAAACCGTTCTTTCCCTTCTGCGCTCCATGACAAGTTCCTTGGTTGCAACCCAATCGACTGAGAACCGGATTGACATCCCGAATGAAGTCGACCGCACGATCGTCAAAGCCGCTGATGTCATAACCAACTTTGACACGTGCCTCGCCCAAGCTGGCCGAGAACTCACCCTGCCCGCCTTCGGCGGGTCGTAGGCGACCGTTTCCTGCGTCGGCAAGACTCGGCGGGAGAACCCATTCGATCATGCGCGTGACATCCTGAGTCGATCCATCCGCCAGTGTTGCCGTGGCAATCATCTGGACGTAACCGTAGGGCGATTCGATCTGAATCTCCGTCGGTTCCACTGCGAGTGAGACCACTTCCCCGAGCACGGACTCTGTCACGGTAGACTGAGCCGCGGAGACACGTTCGTTTGCCGCAAACGCGGAGGGCTCAAAGCCGACGGACGCGAGCGGCGTTGGATTCTGGTCCCGCTGGAAGGCTTCCGCGTCGAAAACACGCCACTCCTTCCGCAGGTTACCGTCCAAATCATATTCGCGCACCGCACCATCATTGCCCGCAACCCACAGTCCCGCCTCCTTTGAGTCGTCTTGCGGGGTCAGTTGAACTGAATACACCGACACACCCAAGAGCTCAACGACGCAGCGCGTTGTGGTCGGCTGACTGCGAAGCTCTTCTAACTGTTTCTTCTCCTCCGGCTTTCGGTCAGCCACCCTCTTGCCGAGAATCTTTTTGACGTCTTCCGTCAACTCACCGTCAAAGTCGTAGGCCCAAACGGCGATCTGGCTGTTGCCATCCAGAGTCGCCGCGGCCGCGATCGACTCGCCGCCGGAATCCACGTCTACCGATGTGATGCGGCCTTTCAACGCGGGAAGAGCCCGGATCAGGTTGGCATCATCTCCGATGCGACGTTTCGTTTGTCGAAAGACGCGGTACACCTTGGCGACGCCATCGGCGCCCCCCACGACGATTTCATCGCGTTCAGGGTGGCGATCGATACTGCTGAGTCCGCCTGATAGGGCTCCCGGAGTGATGGAAGTGATGTTGTCGATGAACCGCTCCGTTTCCACCTCGGTCAACTTGCACGTCATGTCACGCGCCACCGAAACCAAGTGCTCGCCGTCATTCGTGAACACCGTGTCGCGAACCCAGTCTTCATGGGCGCCTTGAAACAGAACCTGCTTGCCGGTCGAGGCATCGATCACGCGGACAACGTTGTCGGTTCCTCCGAAGGCAATGCGATCACCGCTCGGGGACCAGGCGAGACCCGAGAGGGTGTCATAGGTGACGTTGTGGACAAGCGTCAGCTCGGCGGTCTCGATGTCCCAAACCTGGACTTCGCCGAGTTCCCCAGGCCGTCCACCTGCCGCCGCGAGTCGCGTTCCATCGGGAGAGAACGCCACGGAATTGACTCGGGGACTCAATCCGATCAAGCGATGGAGGACCTTCTCTGTCCTTGTGTCGAACAGCACAATTTCATTGAGTCCTGCTAACGCAACCAGCTCGCCGCTCGGTGACACATCGATCGAAGGGAGTGTGGGAGAGGCCGTGTATTGTGGCGGTGACTCTGTCGACCACGGCGCCACGTCGGTCGGCGAGTCGTTCTCCGCACCTTGCTCGATCCAACGCCGAACCAGATCAACTTCCTCCTCGCTGAGCGGCTCCTGGGGTGGTTTCGGCATTTCGGCCACGCCCTCAACCAACTCGATCTGCTGCATCAGATAACTGTTGGTCGAATCACCCGGTACGATCGCCGGCGCGCCCGTTTCGCCTCCCTTGATCAGAGCCGCAAAGTCCGTCATCAGGTACTCGCCCAGCTGGCGTGCCCCTTGATGACAACCGAAGCAGTTCTGGCGAAACAGGGGTAAAATCTGTCCATGAAAGCTGACTTTCGGCTCAACGCGTCCCGGCGGTGATTTCTCATCCGCAACGCAGATGCTTGCGATGAACCCGACTGCGTACAAGCAAAGCAGGCGCCGAGCGACGCGCAGCGGCGCGCACGACCACGAGCGGTGTGACGTTGGCACGATGGTATTCCCAACTGGGGTGGAGGAAACATCATTGCCGATCCTCGCTTTGACACGCCAACCATCCAACACGTGGTGTTGCCAATGGATTGAAGTGGCAGCCAGGTAGCCGGAGAAACCGGCAGGCGGGGGTAGCGAGCGAATCCCGAAACCAGGAAGGGAATCTCGCTCGACCTAAACAGAGCTTAATGATACGTGGCAACTCAGTCAAGCGTTTTTGGGGCCCAGAAACGCGGTGAGACAGCTGTGTAATGACAGCCTGCCTATCAGTTATGCCGCCAAATGGCGTTTGGCTTAGCGGCTTAAAATTTCAGGACGCTTGCCCAGCACAACGTCCAATTTCAACGTGTCTCCCGCACGCAGGACCTCGACTTCGATCGTGGACCCGGGTGGTTCATCGCCAATCAATCGCATCAAGTGCGAGTGGTTGTTCACGAAAACCTGGTTGAGCGAAACGATGACGTCACCAGTCACCAGTCCGGCGACGGCGGCTGGCGACTGTTTGTCCGTCACTTCGTCAACGAGCGCGCCGCGTACGCGCCGATCATCACTGGGGAGCATGTGGTCAGGCACTTCTGCCAACCTGACCCCCAGCCAACCGCGGGCCACGCTGCCCGTCTCACGAATCCGTTCGTAGATCTTGCGTGCCACATTGCTTGGAATTGAAAAGCTCACGCCTTGATAGGTATCCCCAACGATCGCCGTGTTGATTCCCACCAATGTGCCACGGGCGTCGACAAGCGGCCCACCTGAATTGCCGGGATTCACCGCGACATCACTTTGCATGAAATCCTGGTAACCCGTCCGCGACCCGTTTCGCACGCCGGCGGGCACCAGCCGGTGCTTGCCGCTCAAGATGCCAAACGTAACCGTGCGATCGAGACCAAAAGGGCTGCCGACGGCCCAAACGGGGGCGCCCACTTTCAAGCTCTCGCTGTCACCCCATTCAATCGGCAACAGTGAACTGGCATTGACCTTCAGGACAGCCAAGTCTGTCAGGGAGTCCGATCCGACCACCATGGCTTCGACTCGCCGCCCATCACTCAAGGTCACCCGTAACTCGGATGCAACCCCACCGGACTCGCGGCGGATGACATGCAGGTTCGTCAGAACATACCCCTCGTCATCGACGATGACGCCGCTTCCCTGGTCTGAGAAGCCCAGGGGACGTCGATCGGGAACTCCGAAAAGGTCCTTGAGAGACGACGACTCTTTGGCCACACGGGTGTGCCCCACGTCAATGTGGACCACGCTCGGACCCACCGTGGAAGTGACCATCTGATACGCCTGGCTGATCGAATCCAGCGACACATTTCGAAGACCTTCGCCCCCGACCTCGTACTCGGCCCTTAATTGACCACGATGCCAAGCGTAGCGAATCTCCTCAACGACCGTGGGTACGAGGAACCGGGCCAGCAAGAGCATCGACGTCATCGTCGCCAGCAGAACAACACTTTGCACCAGAGGATTGGGTGAACGACTTACCTGCGAGCGAGTGGGGGAATTGGTCGGCGTGGAACGGCGATTCCTTGGATCGGCTAGGGGAGATCCCACCCTGTCCGATGCTTGTGCTGGCTTTTCATCACCGGAATCCAAACGCGCGTTCGGGAGCAGGGGCGTGGTCGCCTTGATTCGAAGTGCCGTCACTTGCGGAAACTCAGTGGTGGGACGGGGAACGCCCACCACACCGTCGTCCTGACGCATCGTCCCCGACGAGGGACCATCGTCTGCGACGGTCTCGTCGCGCCCCTCATCGTTATTTCCGTCTTGACGTATCACGGTCGGGTCTCACGGGATTGCAAGGCAGTGGTATGGGGCGGCACTTTCGAGGCGACGGTTGCGTTTGCTAGGAAAGGGTCGCGCGGTCACCAGGGTTTCATGCCACCCCGACCGTCGCATTGTAACGGGGCTGCCACCCGTGCGCCGGTGATTTCACCGGGTTGCGGGTGATTCCCAATGTGTTCTCGCGGCACACGATCATGGATACGTCAAACCCGAGAAACCAGTTTTTATCGGAATCGCTGGCGTTAGAACCCGCACGCCACGCTCGATCAGCCTCACCGCTGCGACAGGCGCGATTGACGATCCCAGTGCCTCTCGTTGCGATTTTCGCTCAATGAAAGCAATGGGTTTGCAAAAGGTCTACCGATAAGTCTCCCTGCACGGGGTTGGCAAACCTTCCCGGTTGCGGCGACATCATCTGTTACCAAAACCCCTCCAACTTTGCCGACGCCAGCGAATGAGGCAGACCTCACCGCCCGACCCCGTCGTCGCGAGACGACGATGCCAACGTCGACATTGCGAACGGCGACGGCGGACGGCGGAATGCCTCGGGGTCGGACATGTATGTCCGCCTCACGCGACGGAACCGTTTCACCTCCTAGCGAAACGCTCCGTTGTTCCACGTTCGAACCTTTCCCAATCCAATCCATGGAGAACTACGATGCGTCGTGCATTTGTTCCCGCGTTCTTGGCTCTGGCATTCATCGCTGCCAACGTCAACAGCGCCAACGCTTTTGGCCCGTTCGCGGGCCTATTCGGTTGTAACAACTCCTGTGACGCTTGCTGCGAGCCTGTCTGTGGCTGTGAGCCCGTTTGCGCTCCGGTTTGCGAGCCCGTTTGCGGGTGTGAACCAGCATGTGATTCTTGCTGCGCACCGAAGAAGGGCTTGCTTGCCCGTCTCTTCGCTGGTTGCGGACACAACAACTGCTGCGACGTGGCTTGCGAGCCCGTTTGCGGTTGCGAGCCGGTCTGCGCACCCGTTTGCGAGCCCGCTTGCGGTTGCGAAGTTGCCTGCGAGCCTGTTTGCGGATGCGAGCCCGTTTGCGAGCCGACTTGCGGATGCGAAGCACCCAAGTGCGGATTGCTCAGCAAGCTTCGTGGCTTGTTCCATCGCCCATCCAACTGCTGCGAGCCAGCTTGCGGATGCGAATTGATCGAGCCAGCTTGCGGTTGCGAGCCAGCTTGCGGTTGCGAAGCACCTGTTTGCGACTGTGGCTGCCACTGATCGCGGTCCGTTGCCAACGGACCGTTGCCGAATCGCCTCATGCCGGCAATGACAAACGAATGACCTTCAAGACCGTGACCCCGTTCACACTCTTGAAAGCCGACGACGACACCCCTCACCGTTCATTCGGCGAGGGGTGTTTTTTGTTGGCTTGAAGCATATGTCGACAAGGACTGCGTAGGACAACGCACTGAAGCTTCAGGAGCTCATCAGATTTAGAGGGCGTTGGCTCGTGGAAGCGTGTGAACACGTATTATGACAGTCGCCGACTTCGCCGAAGTCGGAGGGACACAAACGTCGATCCTCAGGAGGTAATGTTTGACTGGATCAATAGCCGGATGATTTGCCGCAGAAGACCGCGTTCGGCGAACGCGGCGACATTCGCCCAGAGGCATCGGTTCGCTCACTCCTGGCGCGTGTAGACCGCCGGATAGACAAACTCGGGTTCATCGATCGGAATGATCGTCGTGAACACTTCGGACTGGATTTCGCCAGCATCATTCGCGAGCCAGCAACGAACTTCCACGGGGACGTCTTCCGTGGGTTCCATCTCGGCCCAGGCCAGCATTTGTGTCTCCTCTGGATCCCCAGACTCCTCTTCGGGATCCAAGATGCTCGCGTGGATCAATCGGCCACGCGTCACTTCCGCATGAACGTGGAGGCCATCCGCACAGCCGTTAATCTGAATTTCGCTGGCAGAATCAAACCACACCTTGCAACGCAGGCGTGGCGTCCCATCAGGTTGAATGTCACGTTCGATGCTGGACCGTTTCGTTTGCCACCTCGGTAGAGGAGCGAGACTCACGATGCCCATGGCCTGCGGAAGCTGCCGACAGAAAACAAGGTCATAGGCCAGTTGAATGGGCTCCAAGGTCGATAGCCTGACATCGGGCACAAAGTAGGCACCAATGTTATCGATGCCTTCGTGCGCGCCGGGCAGTTCCAGCAGCTCGATCCTTCCTGAGTTCCAGACGCCGGTTGCGCTGAAATCGTGCGGCATCACCCATACACTCGGACGGCAGTCGTATTGTGCATTGCTGTCTTGATAGTCCTTGAAGTTTCGATTGCGTTGCATCAACCCGAAACCAGTCAGTTTTTTCACCGGCATGTTGCTAACGGACGGATAGGGAAGCCGCGATAGCGTACGCCACGTCCAACGACCATCGGCGAGAAGCAAGAGTCCATCGGAATCATGGACATGAGGCCGTTGGTCCAACGGCGGGCCTTGGAGGCCATCGCCCCACATCCACATGCTCGTTAGCGGCGCGAGTCCTAGCTTCTTGACATCCTTGCGAAGCCGAATGCGCGCTTGAACACCAACGCGCGTGACACCAGGACCTGGGAAGAGCGTGAACTGATAAGCGCCCACAATGGATGGCCCATCCAACAAGGCCAGCACACGACAGGATCTGTCGTCCGCTTCCGGTTCAAGCACCCAGAGCGCTCGAAAATCAGGGAACTCTTCTTCTTGATTCAGTCCAATGTTGACCGCGATCCCCCGTGCAGACGCACCGTAGACGGTCTCTGCCGTCCGGGTTCGAAAATAGCTCGAACCAACAAACGTCAACAGCTCTTGTGGTTCGCTACCTTCGGCGAACCGTCCGGCAACACGGAGTCCCGCAAAACCACGAGCATCCGCGGACTCCAGGCCCGTCGCTTGGCCCTGGTAGTGAAAGTAATCCGGCGAATACTCAATGCGTTGTACTCGGCTTTGTCCTCGCGATGATGAGTCGGTGCTGCTAACTGTGAACACATCCACGCGGTCTTTCTGCACGAATCCGCGGTGAAAGAATTCAAGCCAGAAAGGATGCGTCCCGTTCGTCCAGATTGCTCGATCATGTCGAAAAAGAATGTCGCGATACTGTTCGTAATTCAAACCCGCTAGCAGCGGATCCAGTGGCGGCTCCGGCGCGTAGGTTTGTGACAATACTTGATCGGCATAGGAGCACAACGAGTCAAAGTCGTGCACTTGAGTCTCAGTGATCTGCTCAGGCGTTTCCGCGATGCATAAGCCGCTCAGCATCAAAGAGCTGCAGGCCAACGTCGCAAATCCGATGACCTTTCGAACGAGCCTCAGCAAGGACTCAAGAAGCCAAGTGTGTGAATCCGGTTCGCGTGAGCGCATTTTGGGCGATCGTGTGGGTCATGAAGGCACGCCACACCGAACCAACCGCCAGGTTCTCCGCCATCAGGAAGGTGATTCCGGTGTCGATCCCAATCACGTCGGGGCCGACCCAGCCGCTTGCCGGGTTAAACGCGTTGACAAAACCATACCGACCGTACACCCGTTCGCCAAAGTGGTGGCGCTGAAACATTAGCGTTCTCAAAGCTTCCTCGGAGACGATTGCTAATCCTCCTCCGGCCGCGCTGGGGACGACCGTGCCGTCGATACCGCGATCCGGTTCGATGCGGCCGTCCTGGTAAGGGCCGCCCCAATCACGATAGCCATCGACGCTGTCACTGCTGGTGATCCCCCAGAGATGGTTCCCGTAGTGGCCAAATTCCCTGGGATACCGGCGGGCCAGTTGATGCATGAATTCGATCTGCGCGTGATGGGCCGTCACACTGTTCTTCCAGAAGTCGCGACCGGAGGCGGCGCGACGATCACGCAAGTCAAAAAAGGCCAATGAGTACTGCTGAACGAACAGCGGTGGATAGCTCAGAAAACGTTCGCCGCGATAAGTCAACTCGCCCTCGCGACGCCAGGCGTTCCAGCACTCTGCGGGGACGCCGTTCTCATCGGAGCCGATCGCGATCAAGAGCATCACCAGCAATTCGCTGAACCGATCCCAGCGATGGGGCAACAAGCCGTTTTCCGGCGTCCAACCCATATGCAACTGCCCGTGCTTCGGGTCCAGCATGGCCGACCAGTTTGCACGGCGGATCAGCGAATCCGATAACCCCACGATCTCAGCATCATTCTCAAAGACGGTCGATGCACACATTGCGCCCGCAAGAAGCAACGCGGTGTCGATGGTCGATGCTTCACAGCCCCATCGCCGACGACCGTCACGTAAACCAACAAAGTGGTAGGGAAATCCCTGGTGATGCTCCACCTGATGCAGCAACGAAAAGAGCATTCTTCGCACCCGCTCGCCCGCCTCGCCACGCGAAATCAATCCTGAGTCGATCCCGACGCTGAGGGCAGCCAGCCCAAACCCACAAGCAGCGGAACTGGCCACCTCACCAACACGGGAACCATCGCCGCGGGCCCGGTCGGCGATCAGTCCTGTCACCGGGTCAGCCGCCTCCAAGAAATAGCGAAAGGTCCGCTTGCGAAGATCGTTCAGAAACTCCCCCTCGTGCTGCCGCCGCTCGGCATCGGGAACTGCTTTCGGGGCCAGCCAAGGCGTTGGAGAGATGGACATTTCGTTGGCACGGACTGCAAACGGTGCGCCTGCGACGGATGCACCGAGCGCCGCAGCCGCACTTCGTCCGCCCCTTCGCAGAAAATCCCTTCTTCGCATTGCACCTTCCAAAAACCACCAAATTGCTCTCACCAACCCTTATCTTGCCACAAAGGTCCGCATCCCGCCACAGGTCGCGGCGTAGCGAAGTTTCGGGGCGCCCCCTTTGTTGGGACAAAACCGTGTAGGAGGAAGCGCAGGTCCCTTCAGAAACCTAGGTCGCGGGAGCGGATTCAGCTTCGATTTCCAGCGATGAATCAGCACGGGGCGAGTCGTGACCGATACCGGGCAAACCCGCCCCGCCGCGAGGTCCACGGGTGATCGCGGTTTGTGCACCGATTGACCAAAAGTCAAACAGCGATGCACGGATCTGAGTCACTTACCCGGACCTGCCCCACGCCTATTCGAATTAATCCACAAGATCCCGCAAATTTGTGGGGCTGGCAGAAGCGGCTTCAACGCGCGTCACACGATGGCACGGTTGCGACACCGGCCATAAGGCGGCCCAGCTCGGTTCGCAAGCACTCGGTCCATCAGCAGTGACGCCGCGCCAACCGTTGTTCGCGGCGGGACGGCACGTCGTTTGTAGCCCCTGATGGCTCATTGCGGGGACGCTGGACTACGGCCCCGCAGTCTCTTCTCTTCTCATCGCGGGCTTCACCATGTTTCACACCGAAACGCAGTCACTGGATGCGGTGCCGACTTATGTGCATCCACCGGCACTGCCAAGACGTCATGATTCAGCGATACGGCAATCAGCCGACACGGCTTCCAAGCTTGATCGCCAAACGTCGCAGATAAAACATCCCTTCGCACCGGAGACTTGCTACAGGCCCATGGCGGGGCCGGTTGAAATCAGATGGATCCAAGCCCTGCGTGCGTCCTATTGGAGAGAAAAGTTTCATCGCCTCCTGTTTCGCTAACGGAGCTTGCCGATGTCTGTCCTGCAACGTGGTGTCCTCGGCTGTGCCGCTGTGATCCTTGCCTTTGGCTTGTTTGCGTTTGTTTCGCTGTGTGTGGACGACGAGTCGTTTGGACTCGTCGATCTGGTCGCAACGGTGCTTTTCACACTCTTGTTCGGTTGGATCTCCCTTTCCTTCTCGCTCTCGATAGCTGCGGCTCTGGCACGTGAGGAGGCGCCTCCGCGCAAACGCGACCTGCCATCACGAGTGTCGTCGACAGCGCTCGTGATGCCAATCTACAACGAGTCTCCCGTGAAGGTCTTTTCTGGGATTGCTGCGATCCGAGAGCAACTCGAGGAGCACGGAAAGCGATTCTCCGGCTCCGAGCCTTCCCATCCCAGTGGGCATGGCACGTTTGATTTCTACCTGCTTTCGGACACGACCGATGTCGAGAAACAGCGGGAAGAGCAGCGGCTCATCGCGCGAGTTCAGGCGCTGGCACCCAACGTGTACTATCGCCATCGAACTGACAATCATCAACGCAAGGCCGGGAACATCGCCGACTTCTGCGAGCATTGGGGCGACGCCTATGACTTCATGATCATCTTGGACGCTGACAGCTTGATGAGCGCCGGGACCATCACCCAGCTTGTTGCGCGAATCCAGGCCGACGAACAGCTTGGGATCCTGCAAGCTCCGCCCTCGCCGATTGGGCGATCATCTGTCTTTGCTCGAGTGCAGCAGTTTGCTTCGGCGGTTTATGGGCCCCTCTTCACGCGCGGGCTTGCCCTGTTCTCAGGTGATCACGGCAATTACTGGGGTCACAATGCGATCATTCGCGTGGCTGCTTTCAAGCAATGTTGCCACCTCCCTGTACTGCGTGGCTTCGGCGCCTTGGGTGGCGAGATCTTGAGTCACGATTTTGTCGAAGCGGCGCTGATGGTCCGAAACGGCTGGAAGGTCCGCTTGGCCGAAGACCTGGGGGGCAGTTTCGAGGAGTGCCCCACGACGGTTCGCGACTATGCGAAACGCGACCAGAGATGGTGTCAGGGGAACTTGCAGCATTGGAAGATCGCGCTGGCTGAAGGCTTTCATCCTATGTCACGTTTTCATCTGGTCAGTGGTATCCTCGCCTACGCGATGTCACCCATCTGGATGCTGTTCCTGGTCATCATGGGATTCAGTTGCTTCTGGATCCAACAAGCGGCAAAGACGCCTGAACCGCGTGGCTTTGGCAACGTATCCTGGCTCGGATGGAGCCACACTTCGCTGTCGCTCTGTCTCTTCATCGCAGCGATGATGATGCTCTTTCTACCGAAGATTCTTGCGGTGGCAATGTTGATGCGAAGAGCCGATTCCTGCTTGGATCATGGGGGCCGACTTCGATTGTTTTGCAGCTTCTTGCTGGAGAGCCTCCTTTCGGTTTTGTTCGCCCCCGTCAATGCATTGCATCACACGCGGTTTCTGTTGGGTGCGTGCTTGGGGAGGCATGTTGGTTGGGGGGCACAACAACGAAGCGAGAATCGGATCCGTTTTTCCGACGCAGCGCGCGACGGAATCGGGTTCACCGTTTTGGGATGTGTGCTTGGGATCCTCATTTACCGCTGGCAGCCAAGTGCTCTCCCTTGGCTAGCGCCCGTGTTGGCCGGTTGGACGCTTTCCATTCCACTGCTTGCCCTGATGGCCAGCACGCTTGTGGGACGAGGGCTCCAAAGGATGGGACTGCTGCTGATCGCGCAAGAAACGCAGCCAGAACCGATCTGGGAAGCACAACAGGCCTGGATGGCATTCCTGGGTCCGACGGCCGTCACCAAGCGTGCGATCGAATGAAGCCCGCTTGGAGGCCAGATTGATTGTGGGGCTTTGGAATTCGGGTTAAACTAGGGATAGCGGGCAATGCTCGACCCTAGTGCATGGTCCACATTTGATTTTAGGGTTCCAGAGATCGTAGCTCGGCTCTCCGAGCCGAAACCTCACGGCTCGGAGAGCCGTGCTACTGAAAGACCAACCCTAAATTCAAATTTGGCCAAAGCACTAAGCGGCAGAACGGCTCTGCAGCTGCATACCGATCGCTGCCCGCTCCCCGCCGTGACCCTCCGCACACGCTGTGCATTCCACCTTTCCGCGCATTCGATCCCAGTTTCATTCCATGAGCGATAACACGTCCCCATCACAAATCCCACATCGTGCCAGCACCCTCGATCGTCGAGGTTTCATGAGTAGATCCGTCACAACGACGGCCAGCATCGCGGGTGTGGGTTATTTCACGTCCCCTGTCTCCGCCGACGACAAGCCTGAGTCGGCACTGAATGCTCTATCAGCCGGGTGCATCGGCGTTGGCGGGAAAGGGGGTAGTGACACGAGCCATATCGGGGAACAGGGCGTACGCATCGCCGCCTTGTGCGACGTGGACAGCAAAACCACGGACAAGAAAAGTCGCGAATTCCCCGATGCGGCCAAATTCAACGACTATCGCGAGATGTTAGACGCGATGGGTGACAAGATCGATATCGTCACCTGCAGCACACCGGATCACAATCACGCAGCCGCGTGCGTGAAAGCGATGACGATGGGCAAGCACATCTATTGCCAAAAACCGCTTACTTGGTCGATTCACGAAGCCCGTGTGATGCGCGAAGTCGCCGAGAAGACCGGCGTGGTGACACAAATGGGAAACCAAGGGACCAGCGAAGATGGCTTGCGAGAGGCCGTCGAGATTATTCGAAGCGGTGCCATTGGCGACGTGGCGGAAGTGCATTTCTGGTCAAACCGTCCGGTCTGGCCGCAAGGTGCGGGGCGCCCGGAAGGGGAAGACACCGTGCCAGATCACCTGAACTGGGATGCGTGGATCGGGCCTGCCAACATGCGGCCCTATGTCGAAAGTGCGTACCACAGCTTCAACTGGCGCGGCTTCGTTGACTTTGGCACCGGGGCCTTGGGCGACATGGCCTGCCACACCACCAACATGCCTGTGATGGCATTGAAGCTGTGGGACCCCGTCGCGGTGACGGCGCTGAAGAACCCCGGGATCGTGAACGGGGAACAATACCCCGCACGTAGCAGTCTGCATTTCGAGTTCCCCGAGCGAGAAGGTCTCCCTGCCTGTGATTTCTACTGGTACGACGGCGGCAATTTGCCATCGGACTCGATTCTGGCCGGGTTGCCCGACGCATTCCAACGGAAGTTGGCACGCTGGCGCGAGAAGGGAGGCCGTGGAACCTCCGGTGCGCTTGTCGTCGGGAGCAAGGGCATGCTCTTTTCACCTGACGACTATGGTGCGAAATACTACCTCTTGCCAGAGGATAAGTTCGCCAGCTTCGAAACACCCGAACAGAGCCTGCCCCGCATCCCGTTCAAGGGCGGGACGGATGAGCGTCAGAAGTGGGAATTCGTGCAAACCTGCAAGGGTGAGTACGAAGCAGGCACCATGAGTAACTTCGGGTATGCAGGCCGGTTAACCGAAACGATCCTGGTCGGCAACCTTGCCATGCGAGCAGGCGAAGGTGAGCGGATCGAATGGGATGCCAAGTCGCTTCGAAGCACGAACGTTGATTCAGTCAATCAGTTCGTTGCTCGTGACTATCGCGACGGCTGGGAAGTGGCAGAGCTGCAACAAGCCGCCCTTGCCTGAACCCATTGATCAAGGCGACCTTTCATTGAGCGGACGCTCCCATCATTCGGGGGCGTCTGTTTTCTGTTGATCCCATCGTGTTCCTATTGAACCAAACGCGCCAGCATCGATCCCGGCTGCGGCCACCGCAGTCGCGTATCGGATGCCGCTTCGCTGGGCAGTTCTCCCAAGCTGGGGCCACGCGTTAGCACAAAGTGCTCTCTTTCTGGGCAGCATGCTCGAAACCCCACCAGTCGGCAGATTCAGGGGCATTCTTGCCCTTTTTTTAAAGACCTTCCAGGAAAGCACTTAAGTCGCTTCCTGTCTTTGCTTGCAATGTTTTGGTGCGCGGCGTGCTACTCACAGCAATCGGAAGCAGGCAACAAAACCCAAGCACTTCAAGGCCTCGAAAAGAGACATGCGTGCATCTGTCTTGGATGAGGCGACGTGCTTGGTTTGATTGACGGACAGGCAGCTTGTGTGACACCCGGAAGAACCAGGGTGAATAGCAACCAACTTATGACCATCGGAATGATCGGGACATCTTGAATGGCGGCAGGATTGAGCAGCACTTCTGGATATGGCAAACAGCATTTGGGATCACTCGGGCAACATCACTGGCGAATGCGTTGCCTACTAGTCGCACTCCTTGTGGGGATGATGGGGATCGGCTCGTCACTCGCGTCGGTCGCTTGGGCTCAGGAAGAGCCGGCGGCTTCGGTCGACACCGCGTTGGACGCGGAGGTTGCCGACGCGGGTGACGCCGGTTTCGCCACGCTCGAGGACGTGCCGGCTGCGACCGCCAGCTATTACACCATCAACACGTTGGTGATGTTTATTTGCGCCGTCCTTGTTCTGTTCATGCAGGCCGGCTTCGCCATGTTGGAGGTTGGATTGAACTCGGCGAAGAACACGGTCAATATCCTCGCCAAGAATGTCATGGATCTCTCGGTGGGTGTGCTCCTGTTTCTGTTCATCGGTTTTGCCCTGATGTATCCCGGCGACACCTGGGTAGCCGAAGGCATCCTGGGTGGACCAAAAGCCTTTGTGGAACGGGACGCCCAGACAGACGCCGCAGGAAACTTGGTCACTCAACCTGGGGGTGACTACAGCAGCTCAGCCGACTTCCTCTTCCAGGTCGCCTTCGCGGCGACCGCGGCGACCATTGTTTCCGGCGCAGTTGCGGGACGCATGAAGTTTGGTGCGTACTTGGTTTACAGCGCGGTGCTGACGGGACTGGTTTATCCCATCAGCGGTTCTTGGAAGTGGGGCGGCGGATGGCTTGACGAGATGGGTTTTCAGGACTTCGCCGGCAGCGTCGTGGTGCATGCCGTTGGTGGATTTGCAGGTCTTGCAGGAGCCATTTTCCTGGGCCCGCGTCTCGGGCGATACACGTCCGATGGACGCAGCATTCCGCTTCCGGGTCACAACGTCGCGTTCGCCGCGCTCGGCGTGTTCATCCTTTGGGTGGGTTGGTACGGTTTCAATCCGGGCAGCCAGCTCACCTATGATGGGATTGCCAATGCGGAGGCAACGACTTACATCGGACTGACGACCACGATATCGGCTGCATCAGGTGCCGTGGCGGCGATGATCCTCTCATGGATTCTTTTCGGCAAGCCAGACGTGACGATGGCGCTCAATGGTGTGCTTGCAGGGTTGGTTGCCATCACGGCCAATTGTGATCGCGTCACCCAGGCGGAGGCCGTGGTGATCGGGGCTGTCGGCGGCGTGGTCGCCGTGCTGGGTATCGTGTTGCTAGACAGAATTCGGGTGGATGATCCGGTAGGTGCCTGGCCTGTTCATGGCCTGACAGGCGTTTGGGGTGGCATCGCCACTGGATTGTTTGGGGATGTTCCGGATGGCATGAGCTATGCGGGCTTTGTCGGTGTGCAGGCTCTAGGCACCTTTGCAATTTGTCTGTGGGCTTTTGCGTCCATGGCGGTTGTCTTTGGTGCCTTGAAAGCGGTCGGGTTACTGAGGGTTACACCTGAGGAAGAACAGGCTGGGCTGGACATCAGCGAGCATGGCATGCACGCGTATCCAGCGGATGCGATGATGGGGAGTCCCATCAGCTAGGGATTGAGAGGATTGATGAGATAAGAGTGATTGATGCGTGCGGGTCAGTAGATCAGATCGGCCTACCCACCGTGGCTGGCCTCGTCGCCGAGCGTTGCAAAGCGCCTGGTGACGAGGCAGCCCGGTCGCCGGGAGAGTTCCCGTCGGAAGAGGTTGCATGCGAAGGAATCAGATAACAAACAAGCCTTAACAGAACACGCCATCTGAATCGCGAATTGATATGGATGGCTTTCAGGTCTTCTTGGCTCTTGCCTGGGCCAGAAGAACCCCAACAGGTTCGCAGTGGGTGTCCGCCTCACCCGCTGCGGGCCGGGGTTTCTTGATTCGGCAACCAATCTTCTTGCCGATGATAGTTGGATGCGTGGCGTCGGATGTCAGGAGTTTGCCTGGCCCTTGATGGTTTTTTGGGCCACGTTCCAAGCGGAGACAAGGTGGCTGGCATAGGCTGAGGCGTCGATCAGCAGCGAATCGTCGCCGACGATCTCAAAAAGCCAGCCCTCGCCGTACGGGTCCGCATTGATGAGCGATGGCTCACCCAGGACCAACTCATTGATAGCATGGAGTTTTCCTGCGGTGGGGGAGTACAGGTCGCTCTCGGCCTTCTTGCTCTCAATGCTTCCCAGTTGTTGTCGTGCTTGAAGCACCATTCCAGGGTCATGCTCCCACTCCAAAAAATACACATCTTGCAGCAATCGAACCGCGTAGGCGGTCAGTCCGAACCGCCAGGTGTTTGGCGTATTCGGTTCATCCGAAGGTAGCCCCCACATATGGTTCTTCGCATAGCGATAGGGACGTGGAAACTGGGCCGCGAATTCGCCCATCGCAAACTCGAACCAATCCTCTTCCGCGAGCGATTCTGGTTTTAGCACCGTCGGGTTTACTCCTGTCTCATTGGTGACCGATGTCAATCCTCGCCGCAATCAATCACTGCAGACGTTCGTTTGCTCATGAATGTAGCCCTGCGGGAACACGCGAGTCAGCTTGCCATCCGCGCGACTCCAAAGCCCGGTACGCCCCACGATTTCGCCAACGAGGTGTACCGGCACGGGCAAATCGCCATGGACCAGCGTGCCAGCTTGCTCCGAAGGAACGGTAAAGAGAAGCTCAAAATCCTCTCCATCGCTCCACGCGTGCTCGCGCGGAGATCGACCCGTCTTTTCAGACATCCGAATGGCATCGGTCGATATCGGCAGCCGCTCCAGATCCAGCTCCACACCGACGCGGCTGGATGCGCACAAACGATCCAGGTCCAGACTGAAACCATCGCTCACGTCGATCGCGGATGTCACGGTCACGATTGAGCGAAGGAACCGAGCCAGGTCCAATCGTGGTTGGGGACGAAGATGGCGTCCCAGCAAGCTGCCTCCCAGCTCCCCAGAAACGAACACGGCATCACCTTCCTTGGCTGTGCTACGCAGCCAGGGTTCCGCGGTCCAGCCCTGAGCCGTCACACTGATCGCCAGGGGACCGTCGTAGGTTGTGATATCACCACCTGCGATGGCAACTTGATGCTGTTTGCAAATCTCAAGGATCCCTTCATAGACCTCCCCCGCGATCTCCGTGGCGTTCGTTTGCGGCAGCGTTAACGTAACCAGAATTGACTGTGGCTCGGCACCCATCGCGGCAATGTCGCTGAGGTTGATGGCCACCGCCTTGTAGCCAACATCCGCCAACGAAGCCGACTGGGATTCAAAGTCGACCCCGTCGACGATCTGGTCGGTACAGAGAACAAGGCCCTTCCCGGCATCGTGCTTGTCTGGGACCACGATCGCGGCGTCATCGCCGATACCGATGTCAACTGGAGGTAGCGACCGGCAGCGACCACGAAGATAGGCGAGAAATGATTGTTCCACGAATACAAGACAAAAGAGATAACGTTGGATTGGAAAGAATGCCTTGCGACAAGCGTCACTCCGCTTGAATGCTTGGCGCTCCACTTGGCTGCTCGGGACGAATCATCCGGTACAGCCAGGCACCGGCAAGAGCGCCGGCAAGAGGGGCACTCCAATAAACCCACAATTCATCCATCGCACCAGACACCACAGCCGGGCCAAAGCTTCTTGCCGGGTTCATGGAGGCTTTGGTGAGTGGTCCCGCGACCATCGCTTCCATGGCGATCGTCGCACCCACCGCCAGACCGGCAGTGATCGATTTCTCTTTCGCCCCCGTCGAAACCCCCATGATGATGAACATCAATAAGGCTGTCATCAGGAATTCAATCCACCACGCCACCGCGACGCTCGTCTCGAACACGGTCGATCCCAAGCGATGGTCATCGTGCCCAAACAACACAGCCAATGCCAAAGCGGCCAAGGTCGCGCCCGCGATTTGGGATGCGACATAGCCCACAACCTCCCCCCAGGGAAATCGCCCCACGGCCGCAAAAGCCAGTGTGACCGCCGGATTGATGTGGGCGCCACTCACATCCCCAATCGCATAAACCATGGTCATCACAATTAGACCCCAGGCGATCGCAACGCCAGGATGCGTCAGGGCTTCGGATTGAAAATCCACCACCATCGCCCCGCAGCCGATGAGGATCAGCCAAAAGGTGCCGATGGCTTCGCAGAGACAGCGTCGGGCGAGCGGACCGTCCAAGGAAATAGCCTCTGTGAGTGGTTGGATGGATCAATCGGAGGGCGGACCAATGATTGGCATCGCCGACCGAAAACGCTACTCTCGATCCCCCGTTCCCACCAGCCGACTTGATTTCCAGATATCCTCCATGGGCCTCGAAACGACGGAAGCGTCCCCCTCCCCCGATCCAGGTTGGCTTGAGCAACTGGAAGCTGACCCGAGCGCACGCCTCAGCCAGATCATTGCGTTCTATCGGCAGCACAAACGCCCGGTTGAGCTTTTTGAAGCCATCAAGATGCAAACCCGGGCGTCGCTGGGCTTGCCGCTGGTTGCCGACCCGGAAACGCCCGAGGAACCCCCGAACGAACTGGGACGCAAGTTAGAAGAAGGGCTTTTGGACGCGTGTCGCCAAGCGGGCGCGATGCTGATCGACATGGGCCGAATCAGCGAGGGTTGGATGTACCTGCGTCCCACGGGGGATATGGCTCTGGTACGGAGACTCCTGAGTGAGGTCCCCGTCACGGAAGAGAACCAAGACGAAATGGTACACGTGCTGCTCCACGAAGGAGTCGATATCGCGCGAGGCTACCAGGCGGTGCTGGACTTTCAAGGCACTTGCAACAGCATCACCCTATTCGACCAGCACATCGCGTCCCGCAGTCGCGGCGACCGAAAAGCCGCTGCCGGCTGCTTGTTGCGTCACTTCTACAACGAATTGCTGATGCTTGTGCGAGATGACTTTCGATCGCGCGCTCCCCAACACGGTGTCGCGGCCGATGTGATTGCCAAAGACAGTTCGAGCGTCGGTCTGGGTGACTTGATTGCCAAGTACAACTGGATCTTGGGCGAGGGCGGATACCATTTGGACACGACGCACTTGGCATCGACGGTCAGATTCGCGATACACCTGGATACACCTGAGGACTACCAACTGGCTTGGGAGTTGACGCAATACGGACGACGGCTGCCGGAGGATTTTCAATACCCCGGGGAGGAACCGTTCGTTGACTTCTACCCCGCACACGCCACCTATTTTGCTGCTTTGCTCGGACGCGACCCAGAGACCGCGGTGCGTTACTTTGCGCAGAAGGCCCGCACCGTCGATGTCATGACTGGCGGTACGGGAGCCATCGAGAGCTATGTCGATCTCTTGGATCGGCTCGGTCGTCCTGCGGAGGCGCTCGCCGCAGCGATGGCGCTGTTTCCCAACGACGTTCCGACCCAACGCGTGATCGCCGACTTGATTCGAATGGCGGATGCGGCGAAACGAAACGGTGACGAAGCGATCATTGGAAAACTCGAACGCTTTCTCTTTGAACGAAACGATCTCCTAGGCGTCGCGGCCGTTGCGAGTCTCAAGTAGTTTCACGCATCGGGAGCGAAAGTGGAAGCTCGCCTGACCGAACAGAACCTACCTGCGCTTAGGGCGTCAGCGGGTTGAAGGTCAGACCCGATAGCAGCTTAGGATAGAAATAGGTGCTTTTGGCCGGCATCCGCTCGCGATGCATGCTGATCGCCTCGATGTGTTCCAGTGTCGCCGGCATGACTAAGGCCGCCAGGCTGTAAGGTTCATCACCGTCACTCTCGGCCTGGCTCCCCTCGCCGCGCAATCCCGCGACAACTTCATCGACGTCATGCACGTAGGTGGGCTTCGGATGTGATTCGGAATCCAGCAAGTGATCGATGACCAATCGATGCAAAAGGCTCACACCCAAGGAACGCCAGTCATCACTTTGCTCGGGTGCAAGCTCCTGCATCTTTGTTGCTGCGGAGGGTCTTGCCTTCGCAAGAACCCACGCATCGTCTTCGGCGGCATACAACGCCAGCCAATCTTGCCGTTTGGCAGAATTCATTTGTTGCCATGCGTCGTCCGCGGCGGCCACCCCACCGAGCAGGACCTCGCACGCAAAACAATTTTCCAGTGCGGATACCAAGTCGGACGCGCGGAAACGCTTTGTGCGTCGGAGCAGACGGTGCGTCGGAAGCACAATCATGCCGGGGTCGCTCATTCCCACCAACATTGTCATGACGAAACGCTCGGGAGCGTCGTCCGGCAAGCTAGCTTGTTCTTCCATTCGTTCATTGCGGTAGTTCGTTGCGGTTTCGTACCGATGGTGCCCATCGGCGACAAACATGGGTCGATCCTGCATCCATGATTCCACTTGGCGGCAAACGTCCGGGTGCTTGACCGACCAAAGCCGGTGTAGCACGCCAAGGTCATCCGTCGCTTCCGAGGGCGCCGCGCCGCGGGTCGCCGCGTCCAAAGCGTCGATGACCTCATTCTTGGGATCGGGATACAAACCAAAGATCTGGCTGTTGTTCTGCTTGGTTGCACGGGTCAGCTTCAATCGATCGACTTTCGCCTTGGGATGCGTTTCCTCGTGCGGGTAGATGGCCCCCTCGCCGAACGGCTCAATTCGAACGCGAGCCATGAATCCGCGTCGGCAAACGGCTTGGCCGGCGACGTCAAACAACTGGTGATAAACGTAGAATCCTGGGGTCTCGTCGCGTTTCAGCACACCCTGCTGCTGCCATTGCCGCACGAAACTGGCGGCACGTTCGTAACGCTCGTCCCCCGAATCGCCTGGTTCCGCCCGATTGAGGATGATCCGAATGGTATTGGCAGGGTGCCTCTTGTAGAGCGTTTCTTGCAGCTCTGGATCGATCACGTCATAGGGAGGTGCGACGACCTCTGAAAGTGATGCGATGTGGTCGGCGTTGTATCGCAGTGCGGCGAAGGGGCGTATTTCCGGCATGGTCGGTCGGCAATGACTGGAAAAAGAAGCGGGGCCCGAGAGAACTCATGGGCCTCGGAGAATACCGCCCGGCCGCAGACGCTGCCATCACGTGACATACTCCTCCTCGGTCTCGCCGCTGGGGCGCGAGATTTCGCCGGTGTCCTCGAGGTGCCGCACAATGTCGACGATTTTCTGCTGGACCGCCTCAACCTCGCTGACGCGTACGCTGCCCAGGTATCCGATCTCTTCCTCCAGATTCTCGGCTGCCCGCGTACTCATGTTTCGCAACACTTTCTCTCGCAGACCATCGCTGGCTCCCTTGAGCGACATGGCCCATTGAGCTGTTTCGACATTCTTGAGCAGGGCCTGAATGTCGCGATCACCCAACTTGGCGATGTCCTCGAAAACAAACATCAAGCGACGTATGTCTTCGGAAAGATCCGGATCTTCTCTTCCGAGGGACTCCATGATGGCTCGTTCGATGGATCGTTCGACCACGTTGAGGATTTCTGCCACGGCTTCCACGCCTCCCGTGTTGCTGTGCTGCTGGCTGCCCATGCTACTCAGGCGGATCTCGAGGCCGCGTTCGACTTCCGAAACCGCGTCGGGACTGGTCCTGCCGATCGATGCGATTCGGCGAATGACTTCCAACTGCTTGTCGACCTCGAGCCCCGCCAGGACTTCCGCTGCGTAGGATGAGGGTACATGAGAGAGCAGGAGTGCAATCGTTTGGGGGTGCTCCTCGCCTATGAACTGCAACAGCGTCTGGGTATCGACCTTCTTCACGAAGCCGAACGGCATGGCCTCGATAGTCTGTTGCAGATTGCCGATCAGCTCAGACGCGTCCCTCCCCAAGGCCTCGCGGATCAACTCCTTGGCACGCTCCAAACCGCCCGGGCTGGCGTAGATCGAACTCGCTTTACTGGTCAAGAATTCCGCGATCACGACTTCTTGATCATCGCCGCCGACCGACTCAATCTGGGCAATCTTGATGCTGACTTTTTCAATGAGCCTGGGGGGCAACTGCCCCAGGACGGCCGCCGCGATCTTCGTCGGCAACGCCATCAGCAGGACGGCGGCTTTCGTAAGCCCTCGATCAATGGGGTCCGTTTCGTTGGCGGGCAGCGGCATGGGCGGTCGATCGGCGTATCAAAAGGCATTCACACCTGACGTCTATCGTCTCGCACGCGACCACCCGCCCAGACACGGGCCGCTTCTCCCCAAAGGCCTTCGTGCGTCCGGCCTTGCAATTGTTCGAACCCATGCGATCGGATCAGTTTGGTAGCTGACGCGTCCGTCATGGTCACGGCCGTCGGATCGCGCCGCAGCAGCCGATGCCCGGAAAATCCAAAAGACTTGAATCATGGTCATTTTCGATTAAACGGATAGAATTGCGGTCCGTTACCAGCGAACGAGGACTCTTCCCCGTTTCCGATTCGCATCTCAGCCAGGCGGCTCTCACAATTGAGGCGATCACGCGGCGGAAGTCGCAGCTGCCGCGAGCGGATGAAATCCACTGGCGTTGCTGAAGCCCTCTCCGTGAAGTCACACGCGTGGTTTTGGCGCCATCGGTGCTTGGATTCCATCCTTGTCACCGAGATGGACGAAGTCCGCGCGGCCCGAAGATCAATTGAATCCGTGACAACGAAACGTCAAATCGAAACAGCCCCGTCCCAGGCCTTCGAGGTGAAGGTCCTTGAAAAATCGGCAAAGATTGGCGTGATTGGCCTTGGTTACGTCGGCCTTCCGTTGGCGCTTGGCTTCAGCTCGGATGGACACGCAACGCTGGGCTTCGACATTGACCCGGCCAAGGCAAGTGCGATCAACGCGGGTGACTCGTACATCAAACACATTGAGTCAACGGAAATCCAATCCGCCCGCTCGTCGGGCCACCTGGAGGCAACCACGGACTTCTCTCGTGTCAGCGAGACGGACGCGTTGATCCTGTGCGTTCCCACGCCCCTCGATGAACACTTCGAACCGGACCTCAGCTACGTCGTTTCAACGATTGAACAGATCACCCCGCATTTACGGGCCGGACAGATCATCTCGCTGGAAAGCACGACCTACCCAGGAACCACCACGGAAGAGTTGGTCAGTCGCGTCAACGCGGTAGGACTGACTGTCGGACAAGACGTGTTCGTTGTCTACTCGCCAGAGCGGGAAGACCCAGGCAACCCGCAGTTTTCGGCGACCAACATCCCCAAAGTCGTGGGAGGCCACACACCCGCATGCCTCACCGCTGGAAAAGCGCTCTATGGCAGCGTGTTCGATCAGGTTGTGCCGGTAAGCAGCACGGAAGTCGCGGAACTAACGAAACTTCTTGAGAACATTTACCGCGCGGTCAACATCGGTCTCGTCAACGAGCTGAAAACCGTCGCCGACGCGATGGGCATCGATATCTGGGAAGTGATCCAAGCAGCCGGCACCAAGCCCTTCGGCTTCAAGCCCTTTTATCCCGGTCCTGGACTCGGGGGGCATTGCATTCCCATCGATCCGTTTTACTTGACGTGGAAAGCACGTGAGTACGGGGTGCACACCCAATTCATCGAACTGGCAGGCCAAGTCAATCGCGGCATGCCGCAATACGTCGTTCGACGCTGTAGCGACGCGCTCAACAACGCCAAGAAAGCCGTCAATGGGTCGCGCGTGCTGTTGATTGGATTGGCATACAAACCCAATGTGGACGACGATCGCGAATCGCCCACGTACGAGTTGATGGACCGGCTCGCAGCCATGGGCGCTGAAATCGACTATCACGATCCCTATGTCCCTGTGATCCGACCAACCCGCGAACACGCCCACTGGACTGGCAAGAAAAGCGTGTCTTGGGAACAAGGAACCATCGCCGATTACGACCTTGTGTTGATCTCAACCTGGCACGAATGCCTTGATATCGCGGAGCTCGCCAACTGGTCGCAATTCATCGTCGACACCCGCAACGCCACCGCCAAGTTGCCCACAGACATCCGTCTCGCCAAAACACTCAAAGCATGATCTGAGACAACTGGCTGCTCGCGATTAGCAGTCGCAACAATTCACCTCCCCACCTGTTCCCTTTCACCTCCCCACCTTCCTTGCCTTACTCCAAGACATTCGTTGCCGGTCATCGCGGCATGGTCGGATCCGCCATCCTCCGGTGCATGGACGAGAATGGCTGGCCGGAAGCCCTGGTCCGCTCGCGTGATGAACTGGACCTGACCAACCAAGCAGCGGTGGATGCGTTCTTCCAAACGGAGAAGCCTGACTGCGTGATCTTCGCGGCAGCGAAGGTCGGCGGCATCCACGCCAACGCGACCTACCCGGCCGAGTTCGCGTACGACAACGTCATGATGGCGGCGAACACGATTCACGCTGCCTATCGGGCCGGTGTATCTCGATTCTTATTTCTCGGCAGCACCTGCATCTACCCTCGCGAAGCGCCGCAGCCGATTCCCGAAGACTCGCTGCTTACAAGCCCACTAGAGCAAACCAACGAAGCCTACGCGCTCGCCAAGATCATGGGCTTGAAGCTGTGCGAGTACTATCGCAGCCAATATGGCATCTGCTTTCACTCAGCCATGCCGACCAATCTCTACGGGCCTGGTGACAACTACCATCCCAACAACTCCCATGTCATCCCGGGCTTGTTGCGACGTTTCCACGAAGCGAAAGAGTCCGATGCACCTGCGGTCACGGTGTGGGGCACCGGCAAACCCAGACGCGAGTTCCTGCACGTCGACGACCTCGCAGCCGCCGTGATGCATCTGCTTTCATTGGACGACCCACCGTCCTGGATCAATGTTGGCACCGGAACCGATTTACCCATCGGTGAGCTTGCCAAGTTGATCGCGAACACAGTCGGCTACACCGGAGAGATCCTTCAGGACGTCGACAAGCCCGACGGGACGCCCGTGAAACGTACGGATACCAATCGTATCAATCACACCGGTTGGTCCGCTTCCATCGGCCTGGCCGACGGACTTCAGCAAACCTACCAAGACTTCCTTCGCGAGACCGCCACAAGCCAACTACGCTCCATGTAAGTTCGGCCAAGTCATCCAATCTTGACCACACCCGCATGAGCCACCCCCGCCCAAACTCACCCTCTTAGCAGGAGGGTCGAGCGAAGCGAGGGGAGGTAGAACGCCTCCAAGCGATCGAGCGTAACTTCGTCGAAACGCGTACCCACAGAAAGTCGCCGAGTTCGCCGAACTCGTTCCCGGATCCCCCAACACTTCGCCAAATTCGCGGAACTCATCCCATGTCCCCCCAGCACGAAACGCCTCCAGAAATCCGCGGCTAAGCCGAGTTCGTAGCCTCCCACCAATCACCACTGGTTCCTAACCAGCTAACCACCAGTAGCCAATCGCCAACAGCTTTCCTCCCATGAAAACCGCACTCATCACCGGCATCACCGGACAAGACGGCTCTTATCTCGCGGAACTCTTGCTGGAGAAGGGCTACCAGGTCCACGGGATCGTTCGTCGGTCCAGCAGTTTCAACACCAACCGCATCGACCACATCTACCTGGATCCACACGAGCCAGAATCCAAGCTGTTCTTGCACTATGGTGACCTCACTGACGGCCAGAACATCACCAACCTCGTATTGGACGTGCAGCCCGACGAGATCTACAACCTCGGGGCTCAGTCCCACGTGCGGGTTTCATTCGATGCTCCCGCATACACGGCACAAGCAACGGGATTTGGTGCCCTCAACATCTTGGAGGCTGCACGCCAACTGAACAAGCAAAAGGAAGTGCGTGTTTACCAGGCCAGCAGCAGCGAGATGTACGGGGAAGTCTTGGAGACACCGCAGACCGAGACGACGCCGTTCAGCCCGCAGAGTCCCTACGCCTGTGCCAAGGTTTACGCCTTCTACCAAACGGTCAACTATCGCAAATCCTATGACCTGTTCGCCTGCAACGGTATCCTGTTCAACCACGAATCACCGCGACGCGGCGAGACCTTCGTCACACGCAAGATCACGCGAGCGGCAACACGCATCAAGTGCGGTCTGCAGGACAAGCTTTATCTTGGCAACCTCGATGCCAAGCGGGACTGGGGCTACGCCAAGGATTACGTGGAAGGCATGTGGATGATGCTGCAACACAGCGAGCCCGATGACTTCGTGCTCGCAACCGGCGAAACCCAAACCATCCGATCCTTTCTCGACCATTCCTTTGGCCATCTGGACCTGAACTGGAATGACTACGTCGAAATCGACCCACGCTACTTCCGCCCTGCGGAGGTCGATCTTCTTTTGGGCGACTGTAGCAAAGCCAAAGAGAAGCTGGGTTGGACGCCAAAAACTTCCTGCAAAGAACTCGCAGAGCTCATGATCGAGCATGATCTCGAGCTCGCCCAACAGGAAGCAACAACACAATCACTGAAGGGCTAGCAACCGATAGTCGCCGCGTTCGCCGAACGCGGATTCCGCCTCGCGAAAGTCCCCACAGGAACTCAAGCCAAACGCAAGCGTCCAAGATTCGCACCGAAGGTAGCCGCCTCTCAGAGACACCGCCCTTCGTCACATGCCTTGCCACCGATGGATCCAAAGGCAATCGAGACCACTCGCATCGGTTGTCCCGATCAGGCTCCATGGAAGCCGAATTCTCGGTTCCTCGTCAAACCTTTCGCAGGCGGCTCCCTTTCCCCAGGTCCGAGACTCACCAACGGAACCAGATATCAAACCCAAAGGGTCGCAGAAACACCCCTGCCACCCAAGTGGACGAAGTCCGCGCCGATCACGCCCACAGTCACCGATTTCGCCGAACTCGCTATCCAGATGAGCGCAGTCATCCGGAACTCAAGTACGAGTAACAACTAGAGATCCCGGCCATTACATCAGCCGCGGAGCCTTAGCTCCCGGTTCTTGG
>JBCCYK010000032.1:0-34929 GCA_039189905.1 Planctomycetota bacterium | reverse complement strand
TGTTCCGCCTCAATATCGTCCAGGGCAATCGATAAGGTCGCATCCGCCGTGATCAGCTCAATGGCCCTTGGACTGCGACGCTTGACCAGACCAACCAGAACGCGGCCGTCGACCGTCAGGATCTGCGTCGCCCGGTAGTCTTTGCCGACCACCGCATCGGGGTCGACAATGTTTGAGAGCCAGTAATCGATGTTCGTGCGTTGAGCGCCGGTAAGCTCAGGGCCAACCGTGCCACCGCGACCGTACATTCGATGGCAGTTCGCACAGCTCTTTTCGAACAAACCCCGTCCGGCTGAGAGATCCCCGGAGGCCAATCGTTCCGTCCCAAGCATTTGCTTCAGTCGATCCATCTCTTTCAAGCGATCCACGGGCGACTGCCTGACCTGACCCCATATCGATTTCACGCGTCGGAGGATCTCGGCGTCATCGATCGCAACCAGGGTTCGCAACTGAGAAGCCGAGACGGCGTCAGACGTCAGCGAGCCAGCCTCAATGGCATCCAGTAGCTCAAAGGCATAAGACCGACGCGACACCAACATCGCGATGACTTTCAGCCGGTTCGGTGCTCGAAAGCGTCGATACTGCTTCAAAAGCTCCTTCGCAATCTCGGGATGTTCCACCATCGCCAGCAACTGGGCCACATCCAGATTCACACGAGCATCACGCAGAAGAGGAAGGGCCACTTGCAAAACGGCTTCAAGCTCAGGGGTCCCACTTCGTGAGTAACGCAGCATAAGCCCGCGCAATGCCGACACGCGCTGGGTGATCTCCAGTTTTTGATTCTTTGAGGCTGCGATGAGTTCCTCGACAGGCCGTCCTCCTCCATAAAGCGAGTCGATGCGTTCGATGATCTGGCGCAGCCGTTTGTCTGCAACCGGATCCAACTCCTCCATGAGGGACGACCTCAGCGTTTGCCATCGATCGGTGGGGGTCAAGGAGGTCGCGCCAACGAGCCCGGCGTCCAAACCCTCTAGGAAAGCGGTCTCGATCTCATGCTTGTTGCTGAGATTCATGGATCCCGTCAAGGCATTGAAGGATTGAGGGAGCAGCTCTGGGAAGACTTCCGAAAACTCCGCCATCGCCCGTGCCAGATTCCGCGTTACCGTCGGCATCGCGCTCCTCTCAAGCACCGGGATGAGTTCCTGCGGGGTCCCGTTTATCAACGGCATGAGGCCGTACCAAATCAAGAGCGGCAGATTGTGGTCGTCACGATCATCGATTCTGGCGGTGAGCAAGGACCCCAATTCCGGTCGACGCTTGACCGGAAGCCTGCAAAGCGTTGAAGCCAGCTGTCGTCGCACAGCGGGACTGGGATCCTTGGACGCCAATTCGACAAGTCGCTCCAACCAAGCATCGACCGACTGAGGTTCCAGTGTGGCCAGACGCGGATGGATGCCATAAACCGTGTCGATGGGCCAGTCGTCCGTGATGCGCCGGATCGCCCACACACGCATCTCGGGGTCCGCGGAACGCAACTGCTTGTTCAGATCATCTTTGGTCACGTCCCTGATGCCAAGCAGCGCGTTCCAGATAGGAAGCTGATCTCTCGCGGCGGCCGACAGATCCAGTCGGGAGCGAAGCAAGGGCGCAACCTCTTCGCGTGGCCACCTGCCTTCCGCAACGCCTTGGGTCAGTTCCAAGCGAGCTTGGTGAGCGAACCATCGTCGATCCGATGCCAGCAACGCGACGAGCGCGGCAGGGTCGCCTTGTTTCAACGTTTCCAGGTCTTCCATTGCCCGTTGACGAGCGTTCGTGCTCGGGTAACTGATCTTGAAAATGCGACCGCTGTTGCGATGGACGCCGGTGTGTTCGTGGCATTCACCGAGGTCACTCCAGTCGAGCACCATCACGTTGCCGTCGGGACCGGCGGACAATTCCATGCCGCGAAACCACGTGTCGTCCGAGATGAAGAAGTCAGGCCGATGCTGGCCGACGAAGCCGGAGCCCTGCGGGTGGAGGTGCTCTTGATTCGCGCGCCGGCCATGAAAGTTCAACGTGAACAGCTCGCCACGGTACTCTTCCGGCCAGGTGCTTTCGCGGTAGATCATCATGCCGCAGTGGGCGTGTCCACCACCAAAGTCATTGGCGGCGCCACCGCGTGATTTTGTCCAGCTGCCCGTCGTGTCGAAGTGATAGTGATCGGCGTGTTGATCGATCAGCTCGTACGCCAAGGGGTTTGGGTCCAGTGTGAAGGGGCGTTTGAAGTGCGCGCCTTCGATCCCATGCCAAAGATGACCGTTCACGGTGTTGATAAAGAACAACTCGCCCGTGTCGGTGAAGTCGTGGCCCCAGGGGTTGGTTGTTCCATGACACAGAACCTCAAAGTGCTCCGTATCGACGTTGTATCGCCAGATGCCGCCTTCGAGGGCAACGCGCTGACGACCGGATGTTCCGGGACGACCCACCATGCCAGGGCACGATCCCCCACAACGACCATAAAGCCATCCATCGGGCCCGAATCGCAGGCCATTCGCAAAGTTGTGATAGTTGGCTTCGGCAACCTTGAATCCATCAAGCTTCACTTGCACCGGGCCATCAGGCACGGCGTCATGATCCGCATCAGGGACGAAGAGCAACTGGGGCGGACACATCAACCAAACGCCGCCGCGACCGACTTCCACACTGGTGAGCTTCGTCACGGTGTCTAAGAAGACGCGACGCGACTCCGGGGTGCCGTCCAAATCAGCGTCCTCAAACACCACAACACGGTCGCGCAAGTCATCGCGAAAATGGACCTCGCGCCGGCCATAAGTGTAGTTTTCGGCGATCCAAAGACGCCCCTGGTGATCCCAAGCAAGGTCGATCGGATTGCGAACTTCCGGCTCGGCGGCGAACACGGTCGCGTCAAATCCAGTTGGAAGCTTCAGTTGCCGGGCGGCTTCCGCTGGGCTGGGACGCGGAGGTCCTTGCTCCAGGTCGCCGGGGTTTTCGTTGCCAGGGATTGCCAACGGCTCCGTATCGTCGGGCTCAGGAAACCGGTCTTCGGAATCCAACGCCGACGTCTTAACGAGCGAATGCGTTTTCGACGCGGGCATCGGGGCGTCCTGGCCGACCGCAAGGCCCCAGCAGAGGCCCAGCGCGGAAACACTCGATACGAGTGCACGCATGTAACGACCGGGAGCCAAACGGCTTAAGAAGCTGTAAAACATAGAGGTGACCAGAGGAAGCGATCCCTTCGCGAAGTCGGGCAACGGCAACCGCACCGTTAACTTCAAGAGACAGTCCCAGTGTAAACGAATGGGACCCTTGTGAACGGTCCTTGGGCACAACGGAGCTTGTCGCTGCGAACGCGATTCGGTAATCCCGCTTCAGTCACGCCCCGTCCATTCTGACTCATTCTCTCGAAAGCGATCTATGCGGCGTATCGGAACCCTCCCCGAAGCGGCTCAAGCAGAGCGTTTTGGCGATTATCTGCAGACGGAGTCCATCGACTACCGCATGGACGATGAGGACCCGCCGATCTCGGTTTGGATTCGAGAGGAACGCGACGTCCCGCGTGCGAAGGCGCTGTTTGACGCGTTTGCTGCGGATCCGAGCAACGAACGGTACAACGTTTCGGAGAGCGCAAAAGCGCTTCGAAAGCAAGAAGAGAAGGATCAGCGACGCAAAGCAGAGATGCTGAGGCGAAATCAACAGAAGTTGGCGCGACGCACGAGTATGACCGGGCGCCCCGGCGCGGGAGGGCGCGCTGGATACGCCGCGGGCGTCGGCAGCGACACACCGGTGACGCTGGCGGTGATGGTGATCGCGGTGCTGGTGGCACTCATCACCGCATTTGGCAACACCGCGGTGCTGTCCAGGCCCACCGCGGCTGGAGGAGAGTCACTGGGTCTGAAAGTCTTCAAGACGCTCTACGTGGTCGATTACGGAAGTTTCCTAGAGACAGAGGACCCCCTCTACTCCGTAAAACGCGGTCAAGTGTGGCGTGTCGTGACGCCCATGTTTCTCCACAGTGGTCCAATGCACTTGGTGTTCAACATGTTGGCTTTGTTCTCGTTGGGTGGGGTCGTCGAACGATTGCACGGGCATTTGTTCATGCTGGGATTGCTACTCATCACACAGGTCGCGGCGACGATGACACAGATCCTGCTTCCCGATTGGCTCGAGAACCCGCTGGCGGTTGGAGCGTCCGGCGCCGTCCTCGGCGTGTTTGGGTTTCTTTGGGTCCGACCCAAGGTCCAGGCGAATTACCCGGTGGAGATCCCGCAAGCCAACGTGGCGTTTATTCTGGGGTTTGTCTTTCTTTGCCTGACGCCCTTGTTGCCGAACATCGCCAACGGAGCCCACTTTGGAGGACTGGGTGCTGGCATACTCATCGCCTTCGTTTGGCCACGCTGGAAAGACTGAGCTTCAGAAACGCACGCGTTGCCTCGAGCGCCCGTTGCCCAGAACACCGACATCCCAGCGAGCCACCGCGGGTTGGTCGGCGTCGGAAAACTCGCGTATCCACCAACCGCGACGCGCCGCTGGGGAATTACCGGGTGCGGAAGCCAGACAGTGGTCGACTTCCGCTCGACTCACCAAGACGCTCTGTGGAACTTGTTGTTCGATCAGGCTGTGATAGCCCGCCGGGGACAGCTCGTGAAAACGAAGATTCACCTTCTGAAGGGCGGCACGATCTTCGCGATGATCCAAGAGATCCATCATCCAACGTTTGGACAGCCAATCCACGCGTCCCAACGCTTGGGCCGTCGCGCCCGCGTCCTTGCGATAACATGTCACGGAATCGATCGACTCTTCCCATACTCGAAGGACGTCCCGTGCTTCGTCGCCCACCGGATCGACCGAAGCGGAAGACGATGCAACGGCTTGCACCTTGGACGCCAGTTCCATCCTTTTCACAAATGCCTGGGCCGCGCGGAAGTAGGCTCGCTGCATCTCCAGCGACGTGAAGTGTCCACTCGCCGTGCGGACCCGGCGTACCAGGTGCCAGTCGGCGTTGAAGCAACGCAATGCCGCGATGGGTCGACGCAGGACTGGCAACTGTTCGGTCTGCCCAGCATCGATCATGTCCAGAACGAGGCAAACGGCGCCGACCTTAACCCAGTTGGCATGATCACTCAGGTTGGAATCACTCAGGCCGATTTGCATGCGTTGCCGCCGGCGAAGCAGCTTGTGCGTTTCAAAGAGATGACGCGGATGAAGCCCGTAAAGGCCCTCGAGCCAGTGGCCAAAAACATAGATGGGGCGTTCCCCGCGATAGCCGCCTAAGTCAGACAGCCGGTCAATGCCTCCCGCCTTGCCGCTGAGCGAGAAGAGGCCGTTTGGTTCGACATGCCCGTCGCCGCAAAGTGACACACGAGACACCAACAGTCCCGTTAAGAACCGTTGCTGGCGCCGAAACGCAAGTCGCCGCGCGATGAATCGGAGCAAGACCACCATGGGCCAGTGAGCCGTGCGAAGCGCCGCGACCGCGCCGATGGAGAAGGCCCGGCTTAACCGCCCCATCCCGTTCGAGGTGGAGGATGGGAACCAAGAGATGCGGCCGAGCAAATGCCCGGTTATCAAGGCCGCCAGGATGGGGAGGCGCGCTACCCAGCAAGCCAGTTGAACCATCCAGAGCAGCAGGATCGCAACCCGATAGACAAGCAGACCCAAGCCGCGCGCGACCTCCACCTCGTAGTTCTCTTGGCTGCCGTAAACGTTTCCCAGTGGATCACGGCTGTTCTTGAGGAAACGAACGCGTCGTTTCGGTGAACGCGTTTGATTCATCTCAAGGGCGGCATCACGGACGATGCGGTCCAGTGTTTTCTGCCAAGCAAGCCACCGTCTCGGTCCGCGAATCTCCGGCGTTGCCAGTTCGATCAAGCCGCTCGCGTCATCCCAGTGATCGCGTTGCGATTCCAAGCTGACCATCGCGCCATTGGCGAGAAAACGCGCTTGATCATCATCACGGTCGGGAGCCATCGGCTGTCGATCACCGATCGACTGCAACACCCGCGCGTAGACTTGTTGGATTGTGGTTGGAACGCCTTCGGCGGTCGGAAATCCATCGCCACCGGATGGTGCCGTTACCAGGTTCGAAGTCCCCTCCGCTGCGAACGCGGCGTACTCGGTTTCTGTACCGATGAGACGCTGGCAGAGTTGCTTCTTGCCGAGAACGTCCTCGGGTTGGTTTTCAAGCAAATCGCCGGATGATCGGGCGTGCGCCGGTAGCGGGTCCCGCACGCTCATTCGCCCCCGTGGCTCAATCGGCAACGCGAACGATAGTCGGCAGGTTTGATCACGGCATCGCGCTTCACGAGGCTCGCGAGCGTCTGCAAATCGCAGTCGGACGCTTCCGTCGAAATCGGAAGTGCTGGTTCTTTTGGCGGTTCTTGCGTGGCGGTGTTCCGCGTCGTGTCGATCGACTCGGTCGCGAATGCCTTGGAGGAGACGATCATGATGATTTGTCCGAAGGAATGGGTTGGATACCGCAGCAACGACTGCGGCATATGGCCACGCCCGGATACTCTATCCGAACGAACGATTTTGAATCCAAGTTTTACGGAACACCGGTCTACCCGATCACATTGCAATGAAAGTCTGCCAACCAGCCGAATCGCGTTAGCGACCGGTTATCACGCGATTTCCAATGTGGTCGCAGAAACGTGAGCTAACGCTCCCCCGGCTGATGCAATATCCAGGCGAGCATTTCACCATCGCCCTGATCGCATGATAGGCCGATGACCCTCTCATCGACAAATGGTCACCAGGAGAAACGGACGCCATCCATCGGCGATAGGATCCACCCCTGACAGGCACGCTTTGGCAGGCAAGCGTCGAGGAACAGACTTCGCCTCCGAATCGCTGGGGGTTCGAAGGTATGCGTGCCAACGGCATAGGAACCTTCAAGCTGCTCTGGCAGCGAAACTCCCATTCTGCTAACTCCAGTTCATCCGCATGGATAGGTCGACAGTTGGGGATTCCGAACCCGATTGGATCACGACCTCAGCACAAAACATTCGCAAAGGATCTGCGAAAGATGAACCGCCTTGGAAAGCGTCTGACATACCGTCTCGTTGGGGGCGCGTCCGCCATTTTGATGGGCGCGTTGGCTGCCGCACAGGCAACTCGTTTGCCCGATTCCACCGAACGCACGGACGAAACCCCTCCAGCACTCCATGAGCCCGATTGGGTTCGGGGCGCGATGATCCCGGGGGAGCCGATCATGCCGGGCGAAGTGGCACCGGTTCAAGCGGACACCGACCTGGCGAACAGTGCGATCGATCCGGAAATAGCTCGCTCACTCGCCGACAACCCCTTCACACGTCCCGCGGATCTGGCGCTGGTCAGTCACGACGCACCGCCCGCGCAGTCGTATTTTGCACAGCCAGCCTTCGCAATGGGCATGCCCAACGATTCGATCGAACCTGGACCCGCTGTTCTTCCGGAGGGCATGCCCTTGCCGGGCGACGCCGGGTTGACGCCATTGCCTGAGCCGAGCTCTGACGGCTCGATGGGAATGCCGGAAATCGCAATGAGTGGTGGCCCTAGCGATGCAGTTGGCTTGCCCGAATCCTTCGATCCGCCGCCCACCTTTGGAGCTGCATCTCCGCTCGCGACTTCCGATTCGTCTGGTGATGACCGTCTGGCAGATGTGCCATCGGGCGCCCCCGATTCGATGCCTGAAATCCAGTTTCAGACGGGCCCCGAAATGAACTTCGCGGACGGTCCTGCCTCCGCACCGGCGAACACCACGCCGACGGCGAATGCCGATCCAGTGCAACCCGCGCCGCAAATGGGACCCGCGACCCCCAACCAGTTTGTTGGACAAGGCTTCGGTGAGTTGCCAGCGAACCCACTGGCTGGGACACCTCCGATGCAACCATCGGATTCCCCATCTGCCAATCGCGTCAGCGCGATGGCACAAACTCCGACGGGCTTTCCCTTGAACGGCTTACGATCCTCGCCTCCTGAAACCAACTCCCTGCGTGCCGGTCCTCCCGCCCCGAGCATCGCTGCCAACAACACGATGACCGGCCCCGGGCCTCCGGTGGGACTGGGGACTCCATCGCAATCAAGTGTTGCTGGTCTACCGTCATTGCCAATGCCTGAGTCACCCTTGTCGAACCCGCGAGTCATCTCAAATCCCAGTGGGACTGGGAACGAGAGTCCGCTGCCAGCTGGCTATTCACAGACGGATCCAACGACGTTGACACAGGGTGTTGGCCAGCCCGCCATCCCAGCCGGTTTTCGAAATCCCAAACCGAACTTCTCTGGCATGGGCGCAGCACCCCAACCCATGGTCCCGACCGCTGCGACCTTGGATGCCCCCGGTGATCGCCGACTTGAGGGGGCGCAAACACCAAGCGTTGTCATTCATAAACGGGCACCCGCTGAGGTCAAAGTCGGCCAACCGGCGACGTTTGTGATCGGCGTGAGGAACGTCGGCACCGCAGAGGCCATCGGCGTTCAAGTACACGACACGATCCCCGCGGGGATGGAACTCGTCGATGCAGTGCCTCAACCCCAACTCCAGGGCAACCAACTCGTGTGGGGACTCGGTGCGTTGCCTGCTGGAGACGAACGAACCATCACCATGCAGTTGGTACCCCGCAGCGAAGGCGAACTTGGGAGTGTTGCGACCGTGACGTTTCAAGCTGCCGCATCGGTGCGAACCCGCGCGACGCGTCCTGAGTTGAAGATCACGCAGTACGCCCCTGAGAAGGTGCTGATTGGACAGCAGCTTGAAATTGAGTTGGTCGTCGCCAACCCCGGCACGGGCGAAGCCACGGGGGTTGTGCTTCAAGAAGACGTTCCGGAAGGATTCGACCATCCGCGTGGGCGTGAGCTTGACAACGCCCTTGGCAACTTGAGACCCGGCGAGGAACGTCGCGAGATCTTGCGACTTCGCGCAACGACGCCGGGAGTCATCGAAAACACCGTCTACTTGACCAGCGAAGACGGCTTGCAAGCGAGTCATACCGTGGCCGTTGAAGTCGTCGCACCCCAGCTCGCCATGCAACTCGATGGCCCTCGGTTGAAATACCTGGAGCGCCAGGCAACCTACCAGCTTTCGATTGGCAACAATGGAACGGCACCGGCGACCAACGTTGAGATCATCGCGTACTTGGACCGTGGCTTCCAGTTTGTATCGACGGAAAACCAAGGTTACTACGATCCGGCCCGGCACGCCGTGATTTGGAGCCTTCCCAGCTTGCCCGCGGGCGAAGTGGGCACCGTTCCTGTTGTGCTGCTCCCCATCGCGGAGGGCGAGCAAATGATTCGCTTGGAAGCAGCAGCTGATTTGAACACACGTGCCCAAAGCGAAAGTCTGGTCACGGTTCAATCAAAGGCGGAACTCACCTTCTCCATTGCCGATGTGGCTGACCCGGTCGAAGTCACGGGCGAAACGACGTACGAAATACGTGTTCGTAATGCTGGCTCCCGCGATGATTCGAATGTCCAAGTGCAGCTTCAATTGCCGCAAGGCGTCGAATTCATCGCGGCCGACACCGAAGCGCAAACGGACGGTCGCGGGACCGTTGCGTTCTCGCCTCGCAGGAGTTTGCCTGCTGGCGACGAAATGACGGTCCGCGTTCGTTGCCGCGGCGTGCAAGCCGGGACTCACATCGTTCGCGCCACGGTGCTGAGCGATCAGTCAGCGGTTCCAGTGACCAAAGAAGAGAGCACGATGTTCTATGCCGATCGTTGAGCGACTCCCTGGTTTCCGTGCCGATCGTTGATTGGCACGTCGGGCGGCCCAATTCAAATGTCGTCCAGGAACACGTGGCCGGGATGCATGGAGAGATACCATTTTTTCCAGTCGCGTTGTGCGGCTCGAAGTTCCACCGGATTCGGCTTATCGGGCATGCCGAAGCCTTCAAACTTGCGGCTGATGAACCGCAGGCCGTCGCGGGCGTAGCGTTTGACCATGGGATCCGGGTCCGTCAGGGCGAAGATGAGCGTGGGGACGACCTTCAGGTCATCACTCTGTCCCAACAGGCGACTGGCCACGCGGCGTGCCTGCCAGGACTGGCTGCCCTGCACGAGTCGTTGCATCCGATCGATTTGTGAAGCGCGTTCCTTTGGATCCGTTGCAAGTTCCAGGTTCTCTGGGATGGACTTCCCTTCCATGGCGTCACCCCCGTCGTCCTCCAGGATCGATAATAAGTCGGTAACGGCCGTGGCGACTGCCTTGCCTTTGATCTGCGTTCCGTCGACGCGAATCTTGGTGGTGTCCGACGGCAAGCCGTAACCGCCTGCAAGCGAGCCAGCGGCAGACTCCTGAATGGCGCGCTGGGTACCACGAATCAAGAACAAAACGGCAAACGCGGTGCTGGTATTGTCAGTGGTATGACCTGAGTTGGCGGCCCACATGCCGCTGGCCTGTTGTTTGCCCTTCAAGTAATTCACACCGCTGTTGTACCAGTCGGGGCTTTTGTTCTTTGGTAGATCCAAAAGTGCCTCGCGAAAGCTTTCGTAGCGTTCCTGCGTGTACAGTTGATAGTAGGGCCACTCGGATTCCAGGTCGGCGACGTTGGCGGAATTCGTCGCGAGATAACCCTGGCACCGCGAGATGCGATCGGCCACCTTGTCCGCTGAAATGGTCGTGCGGCGATTTTTCGCCGCGTAGTCGCCGTCCACGTACAGCTTCACGGCCTCTGGAAGCCCCGGGATATTTGGATCGTCGGGCGAGCCGAAGACGTCCCCAAACGCTCGCTGGATATCGGCTGCAATCAAGAGAGCGCTCCCTCCCGCAACCGCCATCGAAGGTGTGACGCCATGCCGGTTGCTCACCGGGGGCCCGCCGGGAAGCGGCGCGTGATAGGGCCAGCCACCGTTACGGTCCTGGACTTGGAGCAGCCAAGCACCCGATTTACCAATCCCGGGGTAGTCGATCGGGATGGAATGACGATCCAGCGTCCAGAACAACAGCATGGCGTATTGCGTCTGCGAGACATCCCCGGCGGGCGTATCGGGATAGCCATACGCCCCGACTGAGAATCGCATGGAATTGAGGAATTGGGCTAGTCGTCGTAGTTCGGGCTCGTACAGCTTCTTGTCAACCTCGGCCAGCAACAGCCCAACCGTCGCCGCCGTGTAGACGATCTTGACCACGCCTCCTTTGCCAAGGTCCTCGCCTCCGAGACGCTGAACGAATTCCTTTGACGCGGCGACGCCTTTTTGAACCACCCGGTTGTCCGGATTGTGAAAGACTTTCATGTGAGCGTAGCCGGACAAGGCCAACTCACCATGGCCGCCTGAAGAAATCTGGTTGAGCGAATAGTGCGTCTTGGCGTCCGCGTTGGCCTCCAAGGCCGCTGTCGCCTTGTCCACCATCGCAATCACTTCCGGGTGATCCGGATGGTACTGGGCGAAACCGATCCCAGACCAGAGCGCCGGCAGACAAGCGAAGATCGAAAACCTCAGAGCCGCGGCCCCGTTGAAGGACGCTACCCCGGTGAGAAATCGGACGTGCATCATGGTTTCAAAGGCTCCCGGTCAGGCGCGGCTGTGGAACATGCCAGAGAACAATCCAGCCAGTGGTCCTGAATCGACTTTGGGGCGATGCGAAGGACGGATGCTGAGTGGTCGTCTGTCTTCGTGATGCACCTAAGTATAGCGTGCCGGTATTGAAAACAACCGACTCTGACTCGCATTGGCGCGCATTGTCGTTCGCGAGGCGCCACGAAGGATTGGCAGCGCGGATGTCACGTCGGTTTGGGTGTGGTCAGCCCGGGCCGGACAGCAGGTTTCCTAAGCTAGCCTCGAACCGAGCCGCGTTTTCAGGCCGGATCGCGACGATGTTGCCCCAACCGTTTCGATCCTCGAGTCGGCACGGGAATCGCCGGATTGCACGCCATCGATGCTGGGTGCCATAGGCCACGATGGGCCACCACTCCGAAACAAAGAGCCGGTACCCCTTTGACACGAGAAATCCGGTCAAATCGTCAAATCGGTAGCCGTAACTGCGAGTTTTGCTGTCCTCGAACTCGCACATGATCAAGCCGGGAGGGATTCGCCAGTCGTGTCCTTGCAGCACCATCAGATCGTTCCCCTCGGTGTCGATTTTCAGGTAATCGATCGACTGGACATTCCTCTCTCGCAATAGATTTTCAAGTGTGTCTGTTTCGACCGTCGCGGTCTTACGATGAGAATCGTGAAAAGCAGAGAGAGAAGAAATTCCCGTGGAGACATCGCTGGCAAAAAAGTCAACGTCCTCTTGTTTCACATCGCTCACAGCGACGCGAAGTAATTCGATCGAGGCCTTCGCTGAAGCTCTGCTCTGCAGCGACTCTTGTTTGCTCGGACACGGGTCCGGTTCGAATGCGATGATGCGCCAGCCAAGATTGGCATAAGGAGCAAACGACTCTCCAAAATGGGCCCCGACATCGATCATGAGGCCCGTCGTCGGTCCGTTTCGCTCGAAGTAGGTTTGGATCACCGCTGCCTCGCTGAAGGGGGGCACCGGCCTTCTGGGCTGAAAAAGCTTCTTGATTCGGTGGAGCATCGGGCGCGTGCTGTCAGTTGGATGGCAAGGATTGCCCTGCCGCGTCAACGACTGTGACCGCAGGTTACTGAGATTCGGCAAAGCGGTATAACGTATCGACATCAGGCGGCGCTTTGGTTGTGTGGCCTATCTGAGAGGCCATCCGCTAGCCCGGATATCGCATCAGCCCAGTTTTGTCTGAAACTTAGGTCTAAATTCGTTTACGAAGCAGGCTGCGAGCCGCGACTCGGCCTTGAATTTGAATGAAACCCTGCCATTGACGGTGAATTCCCCGGATTCGGATCGACGGAATCCGGGAAAGTTGTTGCTGGAGATCCTGTCAGATCTTTTCAGGTATCGGGAGTTGGTGTGGCTACTCTTTCTCAGAGACCTGAAGGCGCAGTTTCGGCAGAGCCTATTGGGTTACGCCTGGTTGCTGCTACCGCCCGTCTTGACGACCCTGGTTTGGGTGTTCTTAACCCGTCAGGAAGTGGTGTCGTTCGCCACCCCGGGCATGCCCTATCCCGTTTTCGTCGTGGTGGGCACCGTGGTGTGGCAGACGTTTGTGCGGCTGATCCAGATGCCGCTCTTGACGTTTGATGCGGGCAAGACGGTGTTCACCAAGCTGCGTGTGCCACCGGAGGTTTTTGTGGCGGCGGGTGTGTTGCGAGCGATGTTTGATTCTGCTCTCTATTGCGCGCTCCTGATCCCAGTCATGTGGTCATTCGGCGTCCGTCCATCTGCAGCAGCCCCGCTCTTCGCGCTTGTGATGCTCAGCTTGGTCGCCTTCGGGACGGCCTTGGGGCTCATGATGATCCCCTTGGGCAGCCTTTACTCGGACTTCAAGCATGGACTGCCGGTCCTCATGGGACTCCTGCTCTACCTCGCGCCGGTCGTGTACGCACCACCGGCCGCCGGGATCGCTTCGACCGTCATGCGTTGGAATCCGATGACACCCATCCTGATGGGCGCGCGTGGTGTCTTGGTGACGGGTAGCTTGCAACACCTTGGTGCCATCTTGGGCATCCTGATCGCGTCGCTTTTCGTGGCCCTTGGCTGCCTTGCGGCGCTACGCGTCGTGATGCCGCATCTTGTTGCCAGGATGGGGGCGTAGCAAGCGGATGGGCGACGGTGAGGTTCTGATTCGGGCAGAAGGCGTTGGGAAGAAGTTTTGTCGTGACCTGCGGAAAAGCCTTTGGTATGGCGTCTGCGACTCAGCGGCTGCAATCAATCCATGGTGGTCCTCCAACAAAACTGTGCCTGGGTTGCGGCCAGGGGAGTTTTGGGCGAATCAGGATATCGATTTTGAAGTGCGTCGAGGCGAATGCCTCGGTTTGATCGGCCCCAATGGCGCCGGCAAGACAACCTTGTTGAAAATGATCGGGGTGCTGATTCGTCCCGACGCGGGCCGACTTGAAATCCGCGGTTCGGTCGGTGGCTTGATCGCGTTGGAAGCGGGGTTCAATCCTGTCCTTTCGGGTCGTGACAACGTGATGATCAACGGGGCCATCCTTGGTTTGTCACGGCGTGTGATCAAGGATCGCATGGACGAGATCGTCGACTTCGCGGGGATCCCCGAGGCGATTGATGCCCCCGTGCAGACTTACAGCTCAGGAATGCGTGTTCGGCTCGGGTTCGCCGTGGCGGTCTGTTTGATTCAACCCGATGTCTTGCTGCTGGATGAGGTCCTGGCCGTTGGAGACGCGGCTTTTCGGGCCAAGTGCTACAACGCGGTCGCCAAGCTACGGGAATCGACGGCGACCATCTTTGTCTCGCACAACATGGCGTTGGTCTCCACCATTGCAAGCCAAGGGCTGGTGCTCCATCGCGGGAAAGTCGCCTGCCTTGGGAGTATCTCGGAGGCGGTTTCGAGTTACGAGTCTTTGAATGAAACTGCTGGCGATGATCCGCATCTGCTTTTGCACGACGAGGTGCGGGGCGCGAAGTTCTCACTGGCGCATGGGGCCGAGCATTTGAAAACGGGCCTCCTGAATCTCGGCGACTCGCTGCGTATCGATGTGACACTGGACGCCGCGATTGGCTTCCGATGCGTTTACTTCGATATCGTCTTCTATGATCGCGCTGGTGAGGTCGTGGGACATTGGAGCGGCCCCCAGCACGGAAAGACATTTTCGGTGCAAGTGGGCATGAACTCCGAAGCATGCGTGATTGAGCGGGTGAACCTAACACACGGACGTTACGCGCTGGGCATTGTGATCCGTTGTCAGGACACAGGAGCCGTGCTTGCGTGGTCGTTCAAGCAACATCAAGTTGAAATTGGGGAAACCATGCCGTCGCAGGCCCCGTATCAGATGCAGTGATGATGGATTGAGCCAAGCCTGACGGAGCTTGGTACCGAGAACAACCGACTGATTTCGACATGTCAAATCCCTACTCTTTGGTCGCACTCTTGCCCATGAAAGCTCACAGCGAACGCATCGCTGGCAAGAACTTTCGGACTTTTGCCGGGCGGCCACTCTTCCAGTGGATCCTGGACACGCTGCTGCAAATCGACGCGGTCGAAAAAGTGATTATCAACACGGATGCCAGGGAGATTTTGGCTTCGCATGGACTGACCGACAATGACCGCGTATTGATCCGTGATCGAGCCGACGCGATCTGCGGCGGTGATGTCAGCATGAATCGGGTTCTTGAAGATGATCTTCGTGCGATCGATGCCTCGACTTACTTGATGACACACACAACCAATCCGTTGCTTTCACCCCAGACGCTGCGTCGCGGAATCGAGGCCTTTCGGGAAAATCGCGAGCGTGGTGAAGCGGACAGTTTGTTTAGCGTGAGTCGCTTTCAATCGCGGTTCTATGACGCCCACGGCAAGGCGGTGAACCACGACCCGGCAAAGCTGCTTCGGACGCAAGATCTGCCGCCGCTCTACGAGGAGAATTCCAACCTCTACCTGTTTTCACGCGCGAGCTTTGAGACGACGGACGCACGGATCGGCAGTCGGCCGATGCTCTTCGAAACCCCCTTCATGGAATCGTTTGATATTGATGATGCGGATGGTTGGGATTTGGCCGAGTTGGTTGCCAAATCGCGTTTGCAATCCGGTGTGACACCGGTGGAACAGAGTTCGTCATGACCCGGCATCGCAAGATTTTGGTGACCTGTCCGCCGATGCAGAAATCGATCACGCGGTATCAAACGCTGTTGGCGGAGAACCGGTTGGAGGCCGACTGTCCGGCCATTCTGCAAACGATGACCGAGGATGCCCTGATCGCGTCACTGCCGTCCTATGACGGATGGATCATCGGCGACGACCCTGCGACCGCCCGTGTCTTCGCCGCCGCTGTATTGGGGCGTCTTCGCGGCGCCGTGAAGTGGGGTGTCGGGGTGGACAATGTGGACTTTGATGGTGCGCGGGAGTCGGGTCTGAATGTCACCCACACACCTGGCATGTTTGGGGAAGAAGTCGCCGACGTGGCTTTGGCCTACCTGATTGGCTTGGCGCGAGGGCTCTTCCAGATCGATCGTGGTGTGATCGACGGCGCGTGGCCAAAGCCCGTGGGCATGTCGTTGCAGGGGCGTGTGTGTGCGGTGGTCGGCTATGGCGACATCGGGCAAGCGATCGCCCGACGTTTGACGGTCTGCGGCATGCACGTGAACGCTTACGACCCCAACGACGCGTGTTTCCGGCATTCTGGGGATGTCCAACGCGTTGCCTGGCCCGTTGCGATTGAGGAGGCAGATTTCGTGGTGCTTAGCTGCAGTCTCAATTCGCAAACGGAACAACTTCTTGACGAGGCGTTTTTCGAGCAGTGCAAGCCAGGCGTACGCATTGTCAATGTTTCTCGTGGCCGCTTGATCGACGAAGCCGCGCTGGCGAAGGCGCTCTCCAGCGGACGAGTCCATTCGGCCGCGTTGGAAGTGTTGGCGTGCGAACCGCTTCCCCGCGACAGCCCTTTGCGAGGGTTCCCCCAACTGATTTTCGGGAGCCACAACGGTTCCAACACGCAGGAAGCCGTTGACCGGACCAGTGAGAAGGCAATTCGGCTGCTGGTCGATCAGCTCGGACCAGAGTAGGAACGGAACGACTCTCGCTGTACCGGTATCACCCGCTCATGCAAGCATTCAAGACGAACGTCGCTGAAAAGGTCATTCGCTACCTTCAACGCTACCAGTTCCCCGGCTACTACGACTGGTTTCGTGACCATCGGGAAAGGCTGGAGAAGTTTCGCAACGTTCACGCGGGACAAGACTGTTTCCTCATGGGCAACGGTCCTTCGTTGAACCAAACGGACCTGGCTGCGCTGAATCCATTTCATTTGTTTGGTCTCAACAAAATCCACCTGCTATTGGATCGCGTTCCCTTGCGGCTCAGTTATCACGTTTGTGTCAATCCATTGGTGATCGAGCAATCGTTGGAGGATTTTCGGGCGCTACCTTGTCCTTCCTTTCTTGCCTATCAGAATTGTCCTGAACAGGATCGGCGGGGAACCGCCTTCGAGTTTCTCTTTAGCGATGGAGCTCCGTTTTGTTTCCGTGAGACCCTGTTGGAGCCGCTCAGCGAAGGATGGACCGTCACCTTTGTCGCGCTTCAGGTGGCTTACTTCATGGGGTTTCAACGCGTTTTTTTGGTGGGTGTCGATCACAGTTTCCAGGCCAAAGGCAAGCCGAACGAGGCTCAAACGCTCGAGGAGGACGACGCAAACCATTTCGACCCGCGCTATTTCAAAGGCCAAACGTGGCAATTGCCAGACTTAGAGGGATCTGAAATGGCCTATCGCTTGGCCAAGTTCTATTTTGAGCGTGACGGTCGACAGGTCTTGGATGCGACCGTGAACGGGAAGCTGGACGTGTTTCCCAAGCTGGCGTTCGATGAGGCCGTGCGTCTCGCAAATGCTCGCTGAGCATCGCATCAGAACCACTCGCAAGCACATCAGTGCGAGAAGTGGTCCTTGTTCAGGTTCGTCAGATGGAACGATTCACGCGTCCACTTGGCGTGGTCTTCTCGCCAGCCTTTCAATCGAAGGATGCTTCCTGGATAAGCCCAGGAAGGTCGATGGAGCATTCGATTCACTTTGCCCCTTAGTCGGGTCAGTTTGCCAGACGCAGGAGGGCGCGCGTTGGACAGACGCTTGCCTGTGCGCTGCCGGATGGATCGCGCCACCTCGTCGTCATACCCGCGCAAATCTTGGGATCGTTGACCGTCGACATAGCGAAACACGCCCAGGGGAACGGGGACGGAATCCAACTCGGCCACGCTAGCCATGCGCATCCAAAGATCGGCATCTCCGGCCAAGCCATAGTCGGGGTCGAATTGTCCGCCAATCGATTCCCATAAACCACGGCGAAAGAATGTGGACTCTTGTTGTATGTACGGCAAACCTTCAAGCGAGTGCGGGTGATGCGCCCCCGCGCGGATGGCAGCCGAACTGAATCCGGCGCGACCCAGAACATTGGCAATCTGCCCGCCCTGCGTCATCGCCGCCGGACGCCTGGACGTGACCCATTGGCAATCGGGCAGGTCTTCAAAAACGCTTGCCACGGTCCGAAGGGCCCATGGGCACAGGAGATCGTCTCCGTTGAGCCAACCCAAAATGTCAGCCGTCGCCGATTCGAAGCCCTTGTTCACAGCGTCGTAAGGTCCTGCATCCGCCCCGCTGTGGAACAGATGGAGTTGGTTCCGATAGGACTCAATCAGCTCCTGACTGCCGTCGGTGCTGCCACCATCGACCACGATGTATTGCAGTTGGAAGTGCGTGCCCGCGCCGTCCTGCCCCAGGATGCTCTCCAGCGTATCACGCAGCGTATGGACCTGGTTTCGGGTGGGGGTTACGATCGCAATCGTCAGCGTTTGATTCATGTTGCGCCTTGCTGAAATCAACTTGTCGCGAGCACCGTTTTTACAAAGAGTTTGATGCAACCGACAGGCAAACGTGTGATGATCGGGATTCCAACACGGAATTCGATCCGATATCTCGAGGAACGGATTGACTCGATCGAAGCGCAAACTTACTCCGACTACGAGATTCTTGTCGTCGATGGAGGTTCGACGGATGGAACCTTGGAACGAGTGTCCGCGTGGAGGGATACGAACCCCAGGGTCAACTTGTTTCCAACACCCATTGATGGTCTCTATGAGGCGTTCAATCTGGTGTTGGAGCAATGTGAATCTGAGTATGTCTGTATCCTGCCATCCGATGATCTGATGGCTCACGATTTCTTGGAAGTGATGGTTGCAGCCTTGGATCATGAGGAGCATGCGTCCGTCGCTGTGTGCCCGCTCCGCGTCTTCGACTTGCACACCAGTTTGATCGAGAGCGACTTCACGGAGGTGGGTGTCGCGCACGATGACTCTGTGCATTCCTGGCCCGTGGATGGGATGCATGGCCTGCTCCGACGCAATCCTTATGTTTCGCAAACCCAGTTGATGATGCGCTATCGCGACGTTGTTTCTCACCGATTCCACTGCGATCTGGGGTCAACCGCCGACATTCTGTTTAACCTGCAGATCGGTTTCAATTTGGACGTCGTCCACGTGACAGGGACGTGGGCAGGTTGGCGTGTGCATGAGACTCAGGCTTCGCAGACCGTTTCCGATCAGGCGAGCAAGGTTGCGTGTTTGGAACGTATGATCTCCATGGCAATCGACCAACACTTGGAAGCAACGACGGATTCCGTCTATCGAACTCGATTCAAACGCATCGAACGCGTGTGCCAAGCAATGGAGGCCTTGAGGCGGTCTTCCGGACGTACTGGCTCCATTTCGCGATGGGTCGAAGTGCTGAGAAAGGGGATTCGCTCTCCCATGGTCGCCCTGCTGCACGTTCAGGATCACTTCACCCAGGGGATGGCATCGGAAAGATATCTCCAAGCCAAGGCAGAGGGATTGAGAGCGTATCGAATCGCTCAAGGCCTCTCGTCTGCGGATCTGTCTGGGCAATCGAGACCTGTTTGTGCGCAGGGATCGAAATAGGATGCCAGCTGTTCCACGGATCACGGTGGTGACACCCAGCTTCAACCAATCGGCCTTCGTCCGGCAAACGATTGAATCGGTGCTGCGCCAAGACTATCCAGGTTTGCAATACATCGTCGTGGATGGCGGCAGCACGGATGGGAGCGTTGAGATCATTGAAGAGTATCGCAGCGAGATCCACAAGTTGATCATCGAACGGGATCAGGGACAGTCGGATGCGATCTGCAAGGGACTCGCGTTGGCAGAGGGCGAGTTCTTTAATTGGATCAACAGTGATGACCTCCTGGAGCCAGGTGTGCTGGCGAGGGTGGCAGCTGACTTTCAACGCGATGACGACTTGCTTGCGCTGCAGGTACGTGTGCTGGGCGACGATTCCGAATCGCGGTCGTTGATGGAAAGTCGCGGTTTGTCATCGCGACGCATGCTGCGCGACGACGACTACGCGTTCAGCCAACCAGGGCTATGGTTCCGAACAGACGTGATTCGAAACGCGGGTGGCGTCGATCCAAGATGGCACTACGGGATGGATTGGGACCTGTTGGTGCGCTATCTCGCGGTTGCGCCTCGGGTGCGTTATCTACCCTACGTCGGCGCTTCGTTTCGGCTCCACGATGCATCCAAGACGCAGGTCGAACTGGGCAAACTCGATCAGTCGCTCAGTCGTTTTCATATGGAAAGTGCGCTGATACGTGACGAACTGGAACGAACCTTGGGAGGCGACTTGGTAAGGGCATCCCACCTGGGGCGTCGACGATTGCCTTGGAACGCACTGTTGACGGAGCGACTGGATGATCGGAACCGTTCCCCCGCAGGGCTCGCGTGGAAGACGGCTTTGGACATGGCTTTGAATCCCCGCGTTAAGTTCACGCAGCGTGCGTGGATGACGGTGCTGCGTCTGTTGTCACGCTACGCTCGGCCGCGATTTTGGAAACAGTTCTACGGCGGCGAAGCAGCAGGTTATTCCAACAGTGAGCCCTGAATGCTTCGGATTGCGGAGCGATAGACGAGGGGATCGAATCGCTCAAGCGATGTTAATAGCGTTGCAATCGGTTCGTGTCGCTTAATCACGAGGCCGACGGGCGGCACGTCGGCGAGGGTGAATCCCATTTGCGTGATTGGGACGCTTGGCAATCTGGGTACCCCGGATGTGAGTGAATACACGATTCGCTTGAGAAACCGACTGTCGGGAGACAGTGGAACCGCGTGAGCCAGGGTAAGTCGCTTTCGACTTGGCAAGGGCTCGCGTTGTCGACGGGCATCCAGGTGCATCCCCATCAGTGACTGATTTGGTGCCAACTGATCTCGTGACCTCAGTGAATATTCCAGAACTTCGCACGACCCGCTGGGCCTTGCATTGGTTTCCAGGTACCAGGCACCTCCCGATCGATCGTCAATCCAGTCGACATTGAAAAGCCCACGGTGGTCGTTTTGGGTCGCAAAGCCAGTCGCAAACGCGTCAAGCTTCTCTTGCGTCATAGGGTGAATCGCTTCTGGACCAACGTTCCCAGCGTAGACAAAGGGTTTCTTGGGAAGTCGCTTGGTGTGGTTGCGACAGGATCCCAAGCAGATCACGCCCTCTTGGGCGGCGAGATAGACCGTTCCCATGGCGCGGCCTGCAATCAAGGCCTCCAGATAAGCATCCGACCGCGATGTCGGCTTCGCGAATGCTTCGCAAGAAGGTGAGCTTGCGTCTGGGATGTGCCTGCTGATCCCAAGCCCTCCCGAAGAATCGAACCGCTTGATCAAGCAGTTTGGAAGAGGCTGATCAGCTCGTGCCTGGTGCGGGCCGTCTTCGACGGGGCCTTGGTTGACGGGCCACTGCCGGGGTAGAAGCAGCCCACAGGATTTGGCGAGGAGTCGTTGAGATTGGACGATTCCCCACTCGCTGTCCTCGCGCAAGTGCCCGCTCGGCGTTGCGGCGGCATGACGCCCGAAACGGCTCCCGGTGAATCCACCAACCGTTTCAACGGTCGCGTTGGTTCTATCGGCCACCCCGTGTGCCACTCGCATCAATTCCGTCGGCGATTCGACGATGTGCATTGCCTGACAGGCGGCGCGAGTATCCTCATCTCCAAAGAGATCGATTCCGATGACTCGGTAGCCCGCCTGTGAGGCGGACCGGGCAGCCCAGCGAACGGAAGCGCCCACGAAAACGACCGTTTTCGCATGGGACTCATTCCCTTGTTTCGGTCGTTCATGGTTGCCGACTTGGCCGACCGCACGCCCGCTTGCATGGCGGTGCACGTTTGGTAGCCTCTCGTGTTCTGGTGACCCACCCACAGTGGCAAATCCGGTGTTTTCATGGCGTCCACGCGGCGTTGGTGCGACGCCGAGCACATGCATCGTGGGGCAAGCCGACCGCAGTGAATAGGCCTGATCAACACACGTCACGTGTTGCGGCAGGCGACTGGCGAGGCCCACCGGTCGTTTCTTCATGTCACCCCCATCTTAGAGAGGCATCTTTCATGCAATTCCACATCGGCGAAGCCCTGACCGGCGATGGAATTGTTATCGCGCACATTGACTTGATGATTGGCTATAAAAACGGCCCCGTCGGGACGGCCTTTGCAAATGCTTTGGCGAACCAAAGCGAAGGACACACGAATCTCTTGGCCGTCTTGGAGCCAAATGTTGCCGTGAAGCCATCCACCGTGATGATCACCAAGGTGACGATCAAAGGCATGAAGCAAGCCGTGCAAATGTTTGGCCCTGCTCAGGCGGCTGTTGCTCAAGCCGTAGCCGACGCCGTCAGCGAAGGCATCATTCCGAAGGACCAGACCGAAGAACTCGTCTGTGTTTGCGGCGTGTTCATTCACCCGGCCGCCGAAGATGATGAGAAGATCTACAAGTTCAACTACGAAGCCACCAAGGAGGCGCTGAAGGCAGCGATGGAAGGCAAGCCAAGCGCCGACGACATGCTGGCCAAGAAGGACAGCGCCGCTCACCCCTTCAAGGGCTTCTGAGTCGAGACCGCCAGCTCGTTTTCATCTCGAAGTCACTGGCCACCGCATCCGTTGTCACGATCGGACGACGATTGCGGTGGCTTTTTTTGACTGCTCGCAGCCATGCCACATCCTATGACTGACAACATCCTTTTGCAGCTCGACGTTGACGCACAGCCCTCGACGTTTGATGGCGTAGTGGCAGTGGATGCTGGGGCCGATCAGCTGTTTCGCCACGGGGGAATCAGCGTTGAAAATGTCACTGGCTTGGTCCATGGCTTGATGTTCACGCGGGGCGGTGACGCGTTGAAGCATAGCGCCATTTTCATCGGCGGTGGTGACGTTGTTGCCGCCGAGGCCGTCTTGCACCAGGTGCAGAAGACGTTCTTTGGGCCTGTGCGTGTTTCCGTCTTGTTTGACGCCAACGGTTGCAACACGACAGCAGCCGCGGCGGTCGTCACAGCCATGGAACAGGTGGATTTGGCGGCCTCAAGGGCGCTGGTTTTGGGTGGTACCGGACCGGTGGGACGTCGAGCCGCCGCGATGCTGCTGGCGAAGGGCGCGGCGGTGTCACTTGCGAGCCGACAGCTGTCGCGGGCTCGAGAAGCATGCGAGCAGATCATGGGCGACGATGAAGAAGTTCGAAGCCGATTGAAGCCGGTGGCAGACGAAAGTTTGGAAGCGGCGATGGACACGGCCGAAGTTGTGATCGCGTGCGGAGCAGCGGGCGTTGAATTGTTGGGTCAGAACGAACTGGAAAGGATGTCGAACTTGAAGGTCGCCATCGATCTCAACGCGGTCCCACCCGCTGGTGTCGCCGGTATCGGGCCGATGGACAAAGCCGTCTCCTTGCCGCACGGCGTTGGCTATGGGGCCATTGCGGTCGGAGGTTTGAAAATGAAAGTTCACAAAGCGACGATTCGTCGATTGTTTGAAGCCAACGACGCCGTCCTGGATGTTGCCGAGGTGTTCGAAATCGCGGAATCGCTCAGCACAGCTTAGGAGGCAGCCCGCAGTATCCACCAAGTGTCATGCGGGAACCTCGCTCTTTCCGCCACACGTAGGCATGTTGAAACCAGTGCGAAACGGACCTGGTTCATTCAACGCGCGCGTTGCGATCACGTGCGACACAAGTCAAAAGTTTCCGGTTACGCCGCTTTTGCAATCTTGTTGCTAGCAAAAGGCCGGTTTTTCCGACGGTGCCGATTTTAGAGGCTTGCTCCGGCGATACCTCGTAAATAAAACCAAAACGTCGCCCGGCCGGTGCGGGGCCTGTTCACGTCGAGGGTGTGACGTGGCATTTGCCTAGGGATGGTCTGACTTTCCTGTGCACTCCCCTCTGAGAGAACCCATGCCTAAGCGTTTTAAAAAGGCGGCCCTGAAACGTCGTCAAAGACGATCGAAACAGACTGGTAACCGGCTTACCCGATTCGAGATTCTCGAGACCCGACGCGTGCTCGCTGGCATCGTAGACGTGACCCTGGACGATGCGACGGGCCTGTTAACGCTGGTTGGTGACATCAACTCGAATGAAGTTGAAATTCGTCAGGACCTGACTGCTGCCGCCGATAGCTTTCAGTTGGTGGGTCTGGGAGGAACACGGCTCGCTGTCGACACCGTTTTTGGTCGGACCGAGTTTGATGATCTCACCCTGACGAATGTGAAGGATATCAACATCGACTTCACGGCAGGTGGAACCGACACGCTTTCATTCCTGCCGCCCAGCGATGGCGCGGGCGGTTCCATGGATCGCCATTCCAGCCTGGAAGGGGATCTGTCGATCACAACCGATGGTCCGGGGCTGCTGCTTCTGGACGGCGTGGACGTTGAGACGTTAAGCATCGTGCAACCGTTTGGCGGTTCTCCGACCAACGTCGACTTGAGCGACGTGATCGTCGTCAATGTGACCGAGATCATCACGACGGCCGGTGAGAGCAATATCAAGATCGAAGACAGCCATCTCGATGGTGGCCTGTACATTGAGAACGGAATTGGCGACGACATCTTGTCGATCGAGGATACCGAGATCGGTGGCGGAGTCGTTCGTCCGGCTCCCGCTAAGGACTACCTGCCGGAAGTCTTGACGATCCTCAATGGAGATGGCCGCACCGACATCACCATGGTCAGTTCCACCACGGTAACGCCTGGCACAGTGGTTCATGGGGGTGCCTCGGTGACCAATGGCGACGGCTATGACAGTTTGTTGATGGAGGGCGTTCACATCTACGGTGGCGTCGTCATCGACAATGGTGCTGGCGATGCGTTTGGTGGTGCCAATGTGATGATTGAAGCCGATTCGATGGTTGGTACCGACCTGATTGACGGGAATGGCTTGGTGCTGACCAACGGCATCCGTCGCGACACGCTTTCGATCAACGACTCAACCCTCCCCAACGGCATGCTGGTTGACAACAGCGCGGCCGACGATGCCGGGAATGATGTCGAGGTCTTGGGCTCAACGATCGGTGGCAACCCGCTTTATGGGACGGCGGTCCAAGTCATCAATGGAGATGGCAACGATGTGATGAATCTGTCGCAGTCGATGCTATTGGGCTTGGTCGACCTGGGACTCGGCGGTGGCAACGATTCCGTCATGATGGACGGCACAACGGTGACCGGAATCTTGAGCATCGGCAACAACGCGCCGTTTATCCCCGCATTCATCCTCGCTGAATTGCAGGCTGATCTTCCGGGCCTTGTGGCCGCGGACAGTTCCGATGGTGAGGGACGCGACTCCGTGACGCTTCAGAACACGGAGGTGATGGGCGGCACCTACATCAACCTGGGTGATGACGTGGACACACTGGAGCTATTAACAGGTACGCGGTTGCACACGTTGGGCGTGCTCGAAGGCGGCGGTAGTTTCTCGGACCGGGTCGTGCTGGCCACGGACCTCGTCATGCGTCAGGACCTTCGTGGCTTCGAAGTGACCGAGATCGCACCCGCAACTGCCTGACGCGAAGGACGCCTTGCTGGGAACTTTTAGCGGCTCTCGACGTCAAAACCGGCAGATTCAGACGCACCGGTCCCGGAAACGGGCCGGTGTTTTTCGTTGATGCCCCCTCCATGGGCATCTAGTCTGGATCCATTGCCGTCCGACCGTGGCGATTAGCTTCGTGGCGGGCATACTTGTCTAATCTGGTGCTCGCTCATGCCTTCCCAACGCTCGGGATCAAAACGTTACCAAAAGCGTGTCCGTCGGCGACGCCGCCCACTCGCGGCGCAACTCTTGGAAACACGCCGTGTGCTTGCCGGCTTTGAAGTCGCATTCGAGTTCATACCATCCGGTGGCGGAGCGGCCGTCGACACGCTGGTTCAGGGTGAGGACTATACCTTGCGCGGGTTTGTTCGTGACGGACGAACCGGAGCCGGTCAGCCAACCGGGATTGATCGCGCCTATTTCGACGTGCTCTTCGACGACGATCTGGTCGACTTCAGCTCCCCGATCACCCTTGGCGAACGCTTTCAGCCACTGACGGGAGGGACGTCGGTTGGAACCCTCATTGAAGACCGCATCGACGACATTGGTGGACGCGAACGCACGGCTTTTGACGGGCAAGATCCAGGGGATTCCCATTTGCTATTTGAGTTACCCGTGTTGGCGGTCGCTGCGGGAACCTTGGATCTGGATGTCACCCTATCGGGCACCGCGAACTTGATCTCGCGGTTCAACTCGGATTTGACGCCGATCACCGACTTTGACGTGTCGGGTGACGTGATTCCGATTGTTGGTGGCGGTGTGGACCTGTCGGGAATTGATGACTTGGCCGTCACAGAGGGCGGGAATACAGATTCCTTTACGGCAGTGCTGACGCGACAGCCAAGTGCTGATGTGAGCTTATCAATCACCCCCAACCTTGCGAACACGGTCTCGCTTTCGCAGGCAACCGTCACGTTCACGACCGCAAACTGGGACACACCCCAAACGATCACGGTCACTGCGCTCGAAGATGACATCGCCGCCGGCGAGCGGACGATCCAGTTGGTGACGAGCGACGTGTCGAGTGCTGACAACGCGTACGACGGCTTGTCCGTCCCGGATCCCAGCGTCACCGTGACGGACGACGACACCTCCGGAGTCACCGTGAATCCAACGTTCGGACTGTTTGTCGACGAAGCGGGGACCACGCGGGATGTTCAGGTTCGACTCCAATCGGAACCCGTTGCTACGGTCACGATTTCCTATATGAGTGGCGATACGGACGAAGTCACCGTTTCCCCTGCGAGCCTTGTCTTTGATGCCAGCAACTGGGATCAAGAGCAAACGATCACCTTGACGGGCGTCGCTGACGGTGTTTTGGATCTGGATCAACTGGTTGACGTGACAGGATCGATCACAACCAATGACCCCAGCTATGCCGCACTCTCAGTGCCCGTCCTGTCCGTCACGAACACGAATGAAGACGTCGCACAACTCTTTGTTCAACCCAATGTGGGACTGAGGACGACTGAGTCAGGTGGACAGGACTCGTTCACCGTTCGCTTGTCCCATGCGCCAGCGGCCGATGTTGTTCTCACCGTCACGTCAAACGATCTCACCGAGGGAATCGTTTCCGTTGGTCAGCTGACCTTCAACAGTGGCAATTTTGATCAGACGCAGGCCGTGACCATTACGGGAGTGGATGACGACCTGACGGATGGGGATGTTGCCTTCACGGTGACCGTGGAACCGGCTGCCGGGAGTGATCCTGCCTTTGCGGCGTTGTCTCCCGTGATTGTGATGGCGACCAACGAAGACGAAGACATCCCCGGGCTAATCGTCGCGGCGCCCACGCAGAACCAAACGACCGAGGGAGGCGGCTCGGTTACTGGAACCGTTCGATTGAGTACCGAACCAAGCCAGAATGTCATCGTTACGGTGAGCAGCAATGCGACGGACGAGGGAACAGTTGCGCAAGGCACGCTCACGTTCACGCCTGATAACTGGGATCAGCCACAGAACTATGAGGTCGTGGGGGTTGATGACGCGATTGACGACGGGGATCAGAGTTACCAGGTGAGATTCGCGTCGATGTCGTCGGACACCGACTACCAAGGTTTAGACGCTGGTCCGGTGCTGCTCACCAACGTGGACGATGATACGGCAGCGCTGGTGATCGCCGATGCAGGCAACCTGCAAACGGATGAGTCGGGTCAGTCGGACTTGTTCTCGGTCCGCTTGGCGACCGAGCCGGTCGGTACCGTGACTTTGTCGATCGCATCGAACGACACCGGCGAAGTGACGGTGTCAACGACTCAACTCGCGTTTGACGCAAGCAACTGGATGACGCCGCAGTCGATCACCGTAGCGGGAGTCGACGACGCTGTGATCGACGGTCCCGTCTTGGTCAGCGTCACGGTCGATGCCAGCACGAGCGAGGACGGGGTTTACCGCGGTTTGGCAGCCACGTCCGTTCAGGTTGAAAACTTGGATGACGATGCCAGCGGCGTTGTTTTTATCGGCGTCGATGATCTGAACGTTGCCGAAGATGGGAGTACCGATCAATTCCAAGTTCGACTCAGCAACGCGCCAACGGATGATGTGACTGTGACGTTGGTTTCTCAGGACTTGGGCGAGGCTGCGGTCTCTGCCAGCGAACTGACGTTCAACGAGCAGAATTGGGACACACCGCAGACGGTTGTGATCACCGGTGTTGCCGACAACCGCGTTGACGGTGACGTCGTGGTGACCATCACGGCTTCCGTGGAAAGCAACGACGACTCCTTTTCAGACTTGACCCTGCCCGATGTTCAAGTGACCAACGCCAACACGGACACCGCGGTCTTGTCCGTTGGCAACCTGATCGTCGATGAGTCCGTTGGAACGGCAAGTTTGGACGTGCTCTTGACCAGCGACGTCGAGGGCGGGCTCACACTCGACTTCGCGACCACTGATGACACCGCTGTTGCGGGAAGCGATTACACGACCGCAACAGGGCGTCTTACTTTCAGTGGAAACGACGGTGAATCACAATCGATCTCCCTCGACATCACGGACGATTCGAGCGTTGAGATTGCGGAGACACTTTTCCTGACGCTATCGAATCTCTCCGGAAACGGCATCGACGTCAACGATGTGACGCTCAACAACGCAAACCCGACGGTTCAGATCACCGATGACGACACGGCGTCGCTACGTTTCGTCCCGTCAAGTGTCACGCTCGCCGAGGGGGATGAAGGCGAGACGCCAACGGCCAATTTCGAGGTTGAGTTGGTCGGTGAGGTGCAGAATGGCTTGACCGTGAGCTATTCAACCACAGACGGTACAGCGAGCTCCGCAGATAACGACTACGTGGCCGCTGCTGCGACGCTTTCGTTTGCGGGTACCAACGGGGAGCGCCAAGCCATTGCCGTCAGCATCCTGGGGGACACGAACCCGGAAGCGACGGAAACGTTCTCGCTTGGATTGGTTGACCTGCTTGGTGTTCCGGTTGCGATCGCCGACTCCGTTTCGCTTCCGTCGTCGGACGCCTCGATCACGATTCGAAATGACGATATTCCGCAGCTGTTGATTCGCAATGTGACGCCGTCCAGTTCCGAAGGAGACGATGGCACGACAACCTTCGTCTTTGAGGTCGAGTTGACGGAAGCGGTTGACCAACCCGGTGGATTCACCGTGGATTACACGACGGTCGATGGCACGGCAACCGTCGCGGACGGCGACTATCAGGCCACGACGGGACAGCTGAGCTTTGACGGAGACCGCCAGCAGGTGCAAACCATCTCGGTCCTCGTAGGCGGGGACCAGAAGGTCGAGGTAGCGGAACAGTTTCAGTTGCAAATCACGCCCCCTTCGGTCTTGGTGGACGGCGGGCAACTGCGCGTGGATCGTACCCAGCTGGACGCCGTCATCAGCAATGACGATGTCGCGAATATCACGCTGAGTGCCAGCAGCGACGCAATTGAGGAGAGTGACGGCAGCGGGAATGCGAATTCCATCACCTTGACGGCGACCTTGGATGCTGAGGTTGACGGTGGTTTTTCCGTTGACCTGGAAACCGCGAATGGAACGGCGGTGGCAGGCAGCGATTTTGTGGCGGCATCGATGACGTTGAACTTCCAGGGAATGATCGATGAGAGCTTGGAAGTCTCGGTCGACTTGATCGATGACGATCTGGTGGAGCGAGGCGAGAGTTTCTTTGCGTCGCTCTTGAACATTGGCGACAACATGGATGAGATTCTCCAGGACATCCGCTTGCCCGTATCGGCCACCGAGATTGACATCGAGAACGAAGACCGCGCGACGATTTCGCTTGGTGGCGATGTTGGCTTGAGCGAGGGAGCCGCCGGTGACGGCACGAACGCCAGCCTTGCCGTCTCGCTCAGCGATCCCGTGGATGCGACCGTGATCGTTTCGGCCGACGTAGACAACGGAACTGCTGTTTCAGGCGACGATTTCAACGACGCGATCGCCAACGCGACGTTTGGTGCGGGGACGACAGATGCTCAGTCGTTTGTTGTCTCCATCGTCGGTGACGCCGTCGTGGAATTCGACGAAGTGTTTTCACTTGGTCTCGATCAACTGGTCGCCGTCGATCAAGAACTCGCTGACTTCATCGACCTGGATTCGTCGCGTCGATTCATCACGATTGAAAACGATGACGTCGCAACCTTATCCTTGGCGGGGCCATCAAACGTTCCCGAAGCTGGCGGTGCCGGGATCCAAACTGCGGCGAATTATCAGGTGACTTTGTCGGCTCCCGTGAGTTCAACGCTCCAGATCGACGTGGCCAGCGTTGCTGACACAGCGACGGCAGGATCGGATTTCTCGAACGTTTCGCAAACGCTGACTTTCACGCCGGGCGGCTCCCTGACGCAGTCATTCAGTGTTCCGATTCTGGGTGACGGTGAGATCGAATCTGAGGAAGCCTTCCAAGCCGCGGCTTCCAACCTTCGCGTCAGCGATGGGGACGCCGGATTGTTGGACGCGTTGACACTGACAACGGATACGGTGGTGACGCGCATCACGGATGACGACTCGATTCGTGTGGAGTTCAGCACCGGCGCGAGTTCCGTGGCGGAGTCATCGGGAACCCACACCGTATTAGCAGGTTTGGTCGCGACCGGAGGCGCTGCTTTGACGCAAGCGTTGCTGGTCGACGTGGCGTTGATCGCCGGAACGGCGGGGACGGACGACGCAACGCTGACGACAACGCAGATCCAATTCCCGGCGGGTTCGGGCGATGGTGCGGAAGCTTCCGTGACTCTCGACTTGACGGACGACGGCCTGCTGGAGTCCGACGAAACGTTTTCGCTCCAGCTCTCCACGAGCAATGGTGATGTCTCGGTGGACGACACAGGGCATGTCGTCACGATCACTGACGATCCTCAGGATGCGACGATCCGAGGCACGGCGTTCGTTGATACCAACGCCAATGGCCAAATTGATTCAGTTGAACTGAGGTTGGCTGGCATCACGATCGAGTTGTCGGGCACGGATGGCCAAGGCAATCTTATCGAGCGTTCCACCACAACGGACGCAGACGGGAATTATGAGTTCACGGCCTTACCTGGAGGTACCTACACACTTCGCCAAATCCAACCGGCGACGTATCGCGATGCGGCAGCGCTGGTTGGTCGGGTGAATGAAGCGGGTGCCGGCGTTGTTGATTCGAACGCGATTCGTGACATCGTGATCCCCGCGTCGGGGAGCGCTGAGGGTTTCCATTTCAGCGAAGCGGGGCTGACCATTGAGCACATCGATCGTCGCCTGTTCAACGCACGCTACGACGCGTCCGTGGTCGGACAAGGCTCCCAAGACAGCACGGCAACTGACATCGTTCTGTCGCGTTGGTTCGCTTAACGGATCTGCACCGGAACGGGTGAACGAGAATCGCCCTGAAGCAACCTCACCTGGCTTGGATCGCCCGAGCCTTCGAGAACCGTGACCCTGGCGCCGAGTCCGTTAAAAGATATTGTCAGGGAAGCTGTGTGACGTTGACGTAGCGGTAAGCGCCGTGGTTTCGGGACGCAAGCTCCTTCAGAAAGCCGCCTTCACCCGTTTCGTGACCGACGCCGAACTGGATGCAACAGATTGTCACGCCGGCGTTCTGAGCGCGACGTGTCAGCTCGGTGATTTGGCGTTGGCCAAGCACTTGGATGCGCGCGTCGGTCAGAAAGAAAATGACGTCTGGGGTCAGGCCGATCGCGGTCTTGAGCGCCGAGACATGTTCCGTGGAACCAAGAGGCTGTACCGAAGCGACATAGCGCTCGGCGGCGCGACGATTGGCCTCATCGGCGAAGAGCAAGCCGCCGATTGCACCCGAGCGACGCAGTCGAGCGTGCTGATCGTTGTAGAAGATGATTTGGAATTGCTGTTTGCTTGTCAGCCCATTCAGGCTTCGCAAGAGCTCTCGTTTGGCCGCGCGCAGGGGGGCGCCACCTCGTGTCCCCATGCTTTGGCTGCGATCGAAAACATACACGAATGAGTTGCCACTGCCGGACACACCAAAGACGGTTGCGATGGTCTTGGTGGGCCCCGCCCCGGCCTGTGCATTCCCAGGGATCAAGACGCCGCTGGCGGCCCCCTCGAGGGAAAGGCCATCGGGAAGTTGTAGTTGGCCGGCGACGGCGGACGAGGCCGATTGTCCTGGCTGGGGTGACGTCCCCCGCGCGGTCATCGATTCGAGGACGGCTGCCAAATCCAATGGGATCTGGACACTCGCAGGGGGGGCGCTCGGGACCGTTGCTGCCACAGTCGGCTGCGATGCGTCCGTCGGCAGGGTGTTCGGCGACGATTCTGATGCGATGTCCTTGACGGGGAGTGACTCTTCGACGGGTTGATATCGACTTCGATCCGGGCTGCGGTACGCCACTGCGATCAGCCGTTCGCCATCGGAAGTGTCCGGCAACTCGCGAGTGGGCACGTTCCAGAGCACAAGGGCGAGCAGGCAAAGGTGTCCCAGCACCGTGGCCAGCCCAGCCAGTGGATTCCATCGTTGCGATTGATACGATCGTTCCATGTGGTCGGAAACGGGATTCCTTGGTTGCGTTAATCCTTCTCAACCCGGCATGCGGCGTCTACGCTATTGACATCTTCGACGCTCAAACGTAAGCGTTTTTTCGCCGTGTCCTATCCGGAGCTTCAGTCTAGTGAGTCAGTCAGCAGGTCGTTTTCTTTTTACCAGTGAATCGGTCAGCATGGGGCACCCGGACAAGTTGGCCGATCGCGTGTCCGACAGCGTTCTGGACGCACTGCTAGCGCAAGATCCCAACAGCCGCGTCGCGTGCGAGACCATGGTCACAACCGGGGTTGCCATCATCGCGGGTGAGATCTCGTCGAAAGCGGAAGTGGACTACGAAAAAATTGTCCGTGACACCATTGTTGCCGTGGGCTACACGGACCCAGACACCGGAATCGACGGGAATACCTGCGAGGTGGTCGTACGGCTGGACGCGCAGAGCCCTGATATCGCTCAAGGGGTCGATTCGGATGATTCGGCTGGCAAGGACATTGGCGCCGGTGACCAGGGGCTGATGTTTGGATACGCGTGTCGGGACACGCCCGAGATGATGCCGCTGCCGATTGCGTTGTCGCATCGCATCATCAATCGCCTGACCGAGGCACGTTTCAACAAGGAAGTCGACTGGCTGCGTCCCGACAACAAGTCTCAAGTCACCGTGGAATACGACGGCAACACGCCGATTCGCATCGACACCGTCGTGGTCAGTGCCCAACACGCACCGGGCGTGACCAACGAAGAGATTCGAAGCTTCATCATCGAGAACGTGATCAAGCCGGAGTTGCCGGAAGACCTGGTCCATGGGGAGATCACCTATCACGTCAACCCGACGGGCAAGTTTGAAATCGGGGGCCCGCACGGTGACTGTGGTCTGACAGGCCGAAAGATCATCGTGGACACCTACGGGGGTTGGGGACGTCATGGTGGCGGTGCCTTTAGCGGCAAGGACTCGACGAAAGTGGACCGATCCGCCGCGTACATGGCTCGCTATGTTGCCAAGAACATCGTGGCGTCGGGCTTAGCCGATCGTGCCGAGGTCCAACTTGCCTACGCGATTGGCGTGACCGATCCCGTGAGCGTGCATGTGGACACCGAGGGCACGGGCAAGGTCGATGACGCAACCCTTTGCAAGCTGGTTCGAGAACATTTCCCGCTCACTCCAGCGGGCATCATCCAGCATCTGAAGCTCCAACGGCCCGTCTTCACGGAAACGACCGCAGGTGGTCACTTCGGGAGATCCGGCGAAGGATTCACCTGGGAAGAAACCGACAAAGCCGAGGCACTGGCCGCGGCCGCGAGCGTTTCGGCCGAGGTCTGAGGTCCCGAATCAGGGTGCCCGCGAATGAGCCACAGCCAGGACCGAATCAGACTCGATTCTGGCTGCAGCGACGGTGGGCATTCACTCCCCAAGGGTTCCGATGCGAGCCGGCTTCGCATCGCCTGGCTAACGGATCTGCATTTGGATCACGTTGACATGGCCTCGTGGTACGCGCTGATAGAGCGTATTGCCGCGACCCAGGCCACGCATCTGGTGGTCACTGGCGACATTAGCGAAGGTGACGACGTTCCGTTTCAGCTCCAGCGGCTGGCCACCGACACGGCGCTTCCGATCTGGTTTGTGCTCGGAAACCACGACTTCTACCAAGGTTCGATTGCCCGGCAACGAGAGGCCATCCGAAGCCTATGCGACGCGGACGAACGGCTCGGTTTTCTAACGACGTCGCTGCCGGTCTGGATTACGAACTCGGTAGCCCTGATCGGGGAGGACGGTTGGGGTGATGGCGTGGTGGGTGACTATGACAACTCTTTCGTCCGGCTGAACGATTTCCTAAGGATCCACGATTTTCGCGAGGTGCCTAAGACACGCTGGAAGCGGAAGCTACGGCAATTGGGGCAGGAATCGGCCGCTCGCCTCCAGCAGAAGCTGGCATCGGTGGTTGATTCGGCAAGGCATGTTGTGGTCGCGACCCATGTTCCGCCATTCAGCGAGGCGTGTTGGTACGAAGGCAAGACGGCCGACGCGAACTGGGCTCCGTTCTTCGTGTGCGGCGGTGTCGGAGACCGTCTGCGAGAGTTCGCAATCAAACATCCGACCATCCAGGTGACGGTTCTGTGTGGTCACTCGCACCACCCGGGTGTTGCTCAGATCCGTGATAACCTCGTGGTTTACACTGGCGAGGCTATCTACGGCCGGCCATCCTTGGCGGGATTGCTGACGATGGATGTCAACGGCGTTCAGTGCAAACCATGGGATGAACGACTCCAGGCGTAGTGGGCTGCAGTGGCTTCGCTTTCCGAGCTGGAGAGGCCAAAAAGAGGAATCCTTAAGGTTCCCTTTCGATTCCATTGACGGTGATGATAAGCCTTCGGCCGGACGCGCGATCGCGATGTTCGCAGAGGTAAATACCCTGCCAAGTTCCCAACGCGAGTCGCCCGTTCGCGATGGGGATATTCAGAGATGCCCCCATCATGGAGGCTTTGACATGCGCGGGCATATCGTCGGGACCCTCCAGTGTGTGCACGTAAGGGAGGCTCTCTGGCACCGCATGATTCATTGCGGTCTCGAAATCGACTCTGACATCGGGATCGGCGTTTTCATTGATGGTCAAGGAGGCGCTGGTGTGCTGGATAAAAAGGTTCATCAGACCACATTGAACGCGATGCAAATCGGGCGCCGCACCGAACACCTCGTGC
>JBCCYK010000031.1:0-36571 GCA_039189905.1 Planctomycetota bacterium | reverse complement strand
AGATCGGATTAGCCCAAATCGTCCACCATGATGGTCAGGATATTGGGACGTTCGGATGCCAACACGCGTGAGATCGTGGCGCCAGCAAAGATCGCCATCAACATCGCGATCCAGCGCCAACATCGGGAATGTTCTCGATCAAGACACCCCAGTCGATGAGCCGTCCCCAGTTGGAGTCCAGCCTTCAGGCGTTCCTTACGAAAACAACCGCGGCGGCTAAAGCCTGCACTCCAACGGTGGGAAGCCAGTTCATGCTCGCCGAAAGGAGTTCCCGACTTTTCTTTCGATGCAATACTGAGTGTGTCGATGGGGACCAAGGCTTGCTCCAAAACGCATGCCTAGAGACGCCAGGGCGCCAGACAACTTACCTTGCTCCGTCCAAGGCATGCGTGATGGCACGGAACGCCACCACTATAGCTGCCCAACGCGGGTCAAGCGTCTCTTCACGCTGTGCCCCGCAAGCGGGGAGCCTTCAATCGATCGCGATCTTTTCGGCATCGATCGTGACCAGATTCAGCGTGGGCTCAAACGTGGCCGTGCCCTGAACCGTGACCGTGTCACCAGCTTGGACGCCCACAAGAGTGCTAGCCGAAGACACAATCGGCTCCCCCGAGTCGTCCAAGAACCGAACCATGGCTTTGGGAGCGTTCAACGCGCGGCGTTTGCAGAACGGGCAGTTGTCCGCATGGTCGGGATCGTCCGTCGCATGACTGGGATCCGGCAACTCCATCATCAGGAAGGTGGCCTGACTGGGATCAAAGGTCTCAAATGGTCCCCCCGAATCGATTTTGCCGACCAAAGTGAATGGAGCCGGGGAAGCGGCGCTCTCATGAGTCGTTTCTACCGCCGCGGTGTCGGCGCTCGCGTCTTCCGAATCCTCCTCCGCAGGCGGAGCCAGCGCCTCAGCGACCTCCGTGATGGAAACCGCGTTGGGAATGGCATCCACAACCCATTCGTTGGCAGCCGTCACGGACTGTGAGGTTGTCGACGCACCGCCTTTGTCGCAGCCGAACATCACCGCCAGCGGTGTCAGTAGTGCAAACGACAGCGTCCATGCAACCGATCGCGTGATCCTTCGCCACATCACTCCGACTCCTTTGTGATTCCCATCAAGGTGGCCACCGCAGTGTCGATTGCCTCGCTGACGTCGCTGTACTCCTTGCCATCCTGGCCATGTAGTTTGGCGTCGATCGCACCATAGCTGTCGAAAAGCGAATCAACCGCTTCGGCCGCCGACTCTTGCACATCCTTGTCCCACTTTGCCTTCAAGACAAATGCTTCGAGCGATTCCAGCAGGCTGCCAACGTCGTGAAGTTGCCCGTGCACGGATTCGGGGTCGTCGTTTTCGAATCCCTCTTTGATCTGATCCCGCGTTTGGCCGAGTTGAGCCACCGCGTCCGCGAACGAACTTGGCGAATTGGATTTTTCAAGCATCGGCAGGTCGTCCGCCGAAATCCCCATGGCCCCGGCATCGACGGTTTCGTCTCCATGGTCGTGGTCATGGTCGCCGTGATCGTGGTGGTCGTGCGCGTGTCCTGCATGATCGTGGTCATGCCCCTCATGCCCATGGTCGTGCCCGTTGTCATGGTCACCATGATCGTGATCCGCGGCGCCATCCGGGCTGGCGACGGAGGTCGGCTGACATCCTGCTAAACTCCACAGGGAAATCGCGACAAGCATCAGGCTCCAGCTTGAGCCGCTCAGCATCCATTTCGTCCACGCCTTCATCGAACCGCTCTCTTTGTGGGGGCAACTGGGAAAGGCCTTGTCTACGCAGCATCCCCAATTTGGGTTCCATTCTCAAGCTTGATTCGGAAACCGTCGCGCCAAATCTCCAAGGTTCAAGGGCGAGATGGTCGGGGATTGTCGTCGCAGATCGCCGAGATGCGATGGCACACGACCGTGAGAGTTGTGGGCCCGCGCTAGCGTCCTGGGGTGCCGCGTTCGGCGAACACGGCGACACTCTCATCGGCGAGATGCGCCTCCTTGAAACCTCGGAGGCAGAGGATCGAGGTATAAAACAGAAATGCAAACCGCGGAGGAGCCCGAACCGCCGAATCGACGTCACATCCCCACGCGAATCGTATCCGGCGGCCAAACCGGGGTGGATCGCGGGGCGTTGGACGCTGCCATTGCGGTAGGCATCGATCATGGCGGCTGGTGCCCACGAGGACGCCGCGCCGAGGACGGCACCATTCCAAGTCGCTACCGCTTGCAAGAGCTCGACGATCCAGGGTACCCAGCCCGCACGGAGCAGAACGTCATCGACTCCGATGCCACCCTGATCCTCTACCGGGACCAATTGGTCGGTGGCACACTTCTTACCAAGCGTCTCTGCCAGAAACATCGCATGCGGCACCGCTGCTTCTCGGTGTCCGAAGGAAATGCGTCGCCAGCCCAAGCGATTGCGGCGTGGCTCGATGAAATCAGAGCGGACTGTCTCAACGTCGCCGGACCACGCGAAAGCTCCGCACCAGGCATCCAAGTGGAGACAGAGCAGCTCATCACAAGGGTCCTCGCACGAGCGACCTGATTGTCTGGGCGGATGCCGCGCTGGTGGGACGTGTCGCGGCAATGACGACAAAGCCTCTTCGAGCACCCCCAAGGTTGCTTCGGGCGGGATCCCACAGGCACACGCCGCCTGTCTAAATGCAATGAAGTTGCAAAAAACAACAATTGAATCCTTGACTCATTGCCACGCGATAGCGATTGTACCGAGTGAGCGGCGCTACCTTCCCCGAACAGCTTGTTGGATGCACGAGCCCATTCGCTTCCTGATCACCCTATCCCTGAGTGGCCTGTTGGCCCTCGGCGGGATGCCCGCGTGGGCTCACCACGCGGATTGTGGTCGTCTGGGACACTGCTGCTCTTCGTCCGCCGCGACAGCCCACAAAGTGGCTGACGCCACCGACCAGAATCCGCCCGAAAAGCGGTGTGGCAAGGTTTGCACGCATGGTTGTTCGCACCACGAGGAGAACGAAGCGTCTGCTAAGAAAACTCCCATTGGGACAAAGCCGGCGCTGACTGCTTCTGCTGGTCCAACGGGTCCAGGACACCAACACGGCTCAGGATCGTGCGTCCTCTGCCAAAGCCTCCAGACGCCCGGTGGTGCGATCACACCAGGTTTGGCCTCGGCTCCGCATGGGCTGGCTTGTCAATCGGCGTATCTGATCGTCGAGGTCGACGAAGCAAGTGATTCGCGACCGCGACCGCTTTCGCGTGGTCCGCCCAAGGCTTGATCGCCACGAAACACTGTGGCTGCTGATTGACCATGCCACGGGCCCACATTGGTGACGCCCGCAGTGCATCGGATGCATGGATGCGACCACTCGCGTGGTTCGTGAGGCATCCGCATCGGGCGGTCTCTCTGCCCTTCATGAAACACTCAAGGACACGGCGTCGCTTGTTTGTGACTCGATCGAGTCGCGAGCTCGGACACCCGCACCGTCTTTGACCTCGCACGGTTTCGCTAGCCGCTGCCACGCGAGGAAACGGTCAGGCGGCTAAACCATTTTCTTAACTCGTTTTTCCACAAAGGGAAACAAACATGCGTAAGTTGCTTCGCAACAAGAAGGGCCAAGGCCTCGTTGAGTACGGCATCCTCGTCGGTGGCGTCGCTCTGATCGCCTTGGCATCGGTCGCCATCTTGGGTCACAAGACGACCGACTTGCTTGGTAGCGTTGCCGCCGCATTGCCGGGGGCACACGCTGAGGACGCTGGTGGTATCGTCAGCGGAAAGCTCGTGGCAACCGTCAACAGCTCCACGGCCGGCGGGATTGTGCTGGACACATCGAATCCTGGCGACTTGGCTGCCAATACGGGGATCCAAGGTTTCGATGCCTTGGTCATCCACGTTGGCGACGACGACTGAGATCGGTCGATCGAGATTCAGCCGGAGCATGGCATTGATTCGGCGACCCTAACCCTTGATACCGTCATCGGGTTGGTGGTCGCCTAAACGGTTGTGCCTGCCATCCATTCGGGAGAGCCCGCATTCGGACCATCGAGTGCGGGCTCGCCTATCCCTGTGGCGGACGGCGTACCCCTTCAGAGCTCTCGGCGCTCCAACGTGTCGTTACCCGTTAGCATCGACAGTGATTGGTTGCCCATCGTGGTCTGTGGACTCGCGGCGGGTTGGGATCTCTACAAAAGGGAGATTCCCGATGCACTTTCCGTGGTGCTCGTGCTTGCAACATGCACCAAGGTGATCGGGACTGACAACACGGTCTGGTGGAATCATTTGATTGGCGGCCTACTTGGGCTCCTAATGGGCATGCTTGTCGGCCAGAGAGACCGGTTTGGGGGTGGAGATGTGAAGCTCTTTGCGTCCCTCACGATGTGGTTTGGTTTGTTCGCGATCGTCCCTCTGGCACTCTGGATCGCCTTGGCAGGATTGCCGTTGTCGCTGCTTGCTTTGATGCGTAAGCAACGCGATCTCGCCTATGCCCCTGCCATCCTTGCGGGGGTTTGTTTGCACGTGTGGCAACCGGATCTTCTACACAGAATTGCGGGTCTCCAAATGTAGTTTGATTGCATTGAGACTAGACTAAGCTGCGGAGCGGCACGAACATCAGCGTTTCGATTCAACCACCCCTGTGATCCCGCGACCTTTCAATGGCTCGACAACGCCGACAGGCTAGGCTCTCTTCCTATCTCCCGCTCGCTTTGATGTTTGGTAGCCTGCTTGGGATGCTTGGGTTGCTGGGCGTTGGAGTCGCCTGGATGGCCGGCTATTTCGAAGAGGCAGACGCCGCGGAGGCCGAGTCGATCGATCGCACGGGACAGCTTGCCTATCCGGCTTTGGCGGTGAACGTCCGTGCGTTTGAAAAGCTGGCCAAAGACCACTTCATCAATCGCAACACAAGACAGTTAAACATTGCATGGGCGTCGGAGTCACTGGCAGACTCCGGGGCTGTGTCGCGTGACATGACCGGCTTGATTGGTCGTGTCATGAATCGTGACGTTCAGGCCGGTCAAATCGTTTCCGAGTACGATCTGCTTGAGAAAGGCACTCGGCCTGGCCTCGTCGCCGGCATTCCAGTGGGTAAGTTTGCGCTCTCGATCCCTGCTTCCGGCATCCCGGGTTTGGATCAACTTCGTAGTGGCGACCGATTTGACCTGTTGGTCGCATTGCCGTTACGGGCATCGGCAGATACGGTCAGCAACAGCGAACCCGCCGCGTTGTTCGGCGGTATCAAGCCGCCCTCGCTTCGCGTGGGCCAACTGTCGCGGCAACACGGCGTGAAGAATCTGGTGACGAATGCCCAACTCGTCCAGCTTTATCGCGGTGCTTCTCGTTCGACCAGTGGACCATCCGGCTTGACCGTGACGCCCAATTCAAGGGCGAAATCAAGCTCCACTCTCGCCGTCTATGCTGAGATCGCGATCGATGGCGAAGAAGTCGGGCCGCTCACCGAAGCGATTTCTTTGGGTACGAAGTTGACGTGCGTGATCCGCAGTGGCAAGCCAGACGAAGCATCCGAGGAAGCCTTTTCGACCGACGGCCTTGTCGCGGTCATCACGACGGCGAAGTCCGTCACCGCGTTCTCCGCCCTGACCGAAGAAAACTTGGTTGATGAAGCCACGGGGCAACTGCATTTCTATTACTTTCCTCCTGAGAAGGTATCGGAGAACTGGATTACCGATGCGACGGAGCTTTATGGGCGGGTGATTGCCCGCAGTGTGCGTCGCGGGGCTGTGCTGACTGAGAACGATCTCCTGCCTGCGGGAACGCGACCGGGTATTTCAGCCGGACTGAAGTCCGGCATGGCAGCGATGTCGATTGACAAGGCGAAAGTTCAGGGCTTCGAGAAGTTGTCCCTCGGTGATGCGTTTTCGATCCTGACGAAGGTTCCTGGCAACGTTGCGGCTGCAGCGCCCACGATCAATTGGGCAACCCTGCAAGGAGGGCGACTGTCGGAAGAAGATGACCGCATTGCCGCCATGGTCCGGACAGGGATTCGAGAGGTGGTACGCGATGCCATCTACCTTTCTGATTCCAGCGCCAAAGACGTGGTGATCGGGGTTCCCGAGGTCGATGTTGCCAAGCTGGCACAGCTTTTGCGCGATCAGGTCGAAGTGTTCGCAGTCGCGCGATCAAGTCAGGCGAACGGCAACGAGAGCGCCGTCCATTCTCGGCAGCGACGGACGCCATGGACCCGTCTTGTCGTTCAACGTCCCACGCAAGACTCAATCGGCGTTCCCGAACCCAAGCCCATCGCCATTCCGATCCTTGTTCGGGACGTGCCGGCATTTGACACGCTCGGAATCGACGACTTCCTGGATCCAGCGACCGGACGGATTCAAACCTTGCTGTTTGCATCCGAAGACGTGGACGCAGAATGGGAACGCGACATTCGAAACCTGATTGATCGCACGGTGACTCGCTCGTTGAAGGCTGGTCGTCCGGTGCTGCGAGCCGCGCTGGCACCCGTTGGGACACCGCCAGGAATCGCCGTGGGCCTGCGTTCGGGCGAGCGTGCCATCACGGTGAACTCGGCCCAGATCCTTGGATTGGAAGGTTTGACAACGGGCGCCGTTTTTGACGTTGCTTCCGCTCGCGGCATTGAGGTCAGCCAATTGGGAAATTCTGTCCGGCAAGTGTTGAGCAGCAACGACGCCATCCAAGAAGCTGAGAAATTGCCCACAGGTCGCGTGCCCGTGTCGCGAACGATAGCAGCGGAAGTTCGCATGTTAGCGAATCTGGGTGAATCGACGCTGACGGTTGCTAGGCCCGGTGAACCGATCGAGAGTCAAACGCAGACGCGTTTGCTGGCAGACGGGTCGGTGGTGACGGAAACGACCCGGGTATCGCCACCGACCACGGAGAACCGTATCGTCCAACGCTACGTGATCGCCGTCAGTGAGGCTCAGGTCGGGGCCGTGTTGGGGTTGCTTGACATCAATCGCCCCCTGTTCGCCGCAATACGACCGTTGCCGACCGGAGCCAACTCGGGCCACGTTTCCAATTCGGAATCAACCCCAGTCCGAGCCATCATTCGCGAGCACATTCAAGGGAACGATCGCAACACCGAAGTTTTCCTGACAGATGGACCTGCCGTCCTTTCGGAGTCATCGAAGTTGGGTCAACTCTGATGGCAGTGGGCGAAGCGGCATTCCCCCTGCTGATCCTTGTCTCGGATGATTCGGTTGCCGATGAGATTCGCGGTGCCATCAGCGACGCGGTGGATGTGCCGGTCAACGCGTTTGCGACAACCGAGTTGACGCGCGCGGTGGATCTCGCACGAGACCGCGATCCACGCGCCGCGTTGATTGAATTGTCAGGGGATTTGTCGACGGATGAGGTGCGAATCGAAGAGCTTCGATCCATGCGCCCCGACTTGCGTTTGGTTGGCGTGTACAGCGGCGAATCAGCGGCGTCGACACTGACATCGGGTGAGATGGTCGCTTTGGTACGAAGCGGCGTGGGCGATTTCATTCGCCGACCGATGGCTGCGGGTGAACTGAACGGACTCTTTGGTCGGCTGTTGCCGAGTGACGAGCCCGCGACACCATCCAAGACCGGCACCTGCATCGCCATGATTAGCAATAAGGGTGGCGTGGGTAAATCCACCATGGCAGTGAACTTGGCTGTCTCGTTGGCGCGTCGTCACCCAGACGAAGTGCTGTTGATCGACGCTTCTTTGCAGATGGGCGTGTGTGCGCCCATGTTGGACTTGTCGCCAGAGACATCACTACTGGATGCGTTTGAACAACGGCAACGATTGGATAGCACGCTGATTCGTCAATTGGCGACGCCGCATGAATCGGGGCTCTTGCTGCTGGCCGCGCCGACGGACCCCGTGGCCGCGGCCGACATTGATGACCAGGCGATTGCCAGGGTGCTCAATCTTTCTCGACGAACGTTCCAATATGTCGTGGTCGACACGTTCCCACTGTTTGACCAAACGATCATGAGCGTCTTGGATGTGGCGACGCGAGCTTACATGGTCCTGGACAACGTTGTCCCCACCGTGCTAAGTGCCGTCCAGTTGCTTGGTCTGCTCGATAAACTCCAGTATCCGCAGGATCGCGTGAGTGTAATCCTCAATCGCTATCAACAACTCGCTGGCAACCCCCTCCTTGACGACATCTCGCGTTCGCTGCGCATGGACATTGATCATGTCGTCCCGTACGACAAACGCGTCATCACGGCTGCGAACGTGGGTCGACCATCAGCAATGGACTTTGTGAAGTGGTCCAAGCTTCATCGCGCGATCAAGGAAATCGTCGACGAAGTCGAATTGCTGAACGTTCCCCCTGTTCCCGAGGACGCATCATGAGTGGAGAAGACGAGTCCTCCGAACTCGCCGGTCGTCTCGCCAGGATGCGGATGTCGCGCGTGCGGTTTCAAGTGCCCAAGGAACGAGCGCAGAAAAGAGAGACCAGCAAGAATGCCTTCAGTCTGAACACCGACGCGGTACCAACGGCGAAGAACGTCGACTACGTCACCGTCAAATCCGCTTTGCATCAACGATTGCTCGACCTTCTTAACGAGAGCCAGTTCGTCGGCGCGACGGATGAGGTCTTGGAGGCGGCGGTTCGTGAGTTTGTCGATGGCGTGCTCGACACGGAAGATCTCCCGCTGAATGCTTCCGAGCAAGAAAGGCTTGCCGACGATTTGCGTGAGGAAACGCTGGGGGTCGGACCACTCGCGCCCCTGCTAGGCGACCCCGCGGTCACTGACATCTTGGTCAACCGTTTTGATCAAATCTATGTCGAACGATTTGGTCAACTGGAAACCGTTGACGTCCGTTTTCGCGACAGCGAGCATCTGGTGCGAATCATTCAGCGTATCGCGGCACGGGTAGGCCGACGGATTGACGAGAGTTCGCCGATGGTGGACGCGCGTTTGGCGGACGGCAGCCGCGTCAATGCCACGCTTCCCCCCGTCACCATCGATGGGCCGACGCTATCGATTCGACGTTTTGGAAAGCGAAGGCTTCGCCAAGATGACCTGGCGCGGCTCGGGATGTTCACGCCTCCGATGCAGCAATTCATGCACTGGATGGTTGCCTCGCGCAGCAATGTGATCGTGTCGGGTGGGACCGGCGCCGGCAAGTCGACGTTCTTGGGCGCGATCTGCGAAGCGATCCCCGATTCCGAACGCATCGTGACGATCGAGGACGCGGCGGAGCTGCAGCTGGATCAAACCCATGTTGTGCGGATGGAGACGCGGCCCATGAATCTGGAAGGAACGGGGCGCATTGCGTCGCGAGATTTGGTCATCAATGCGCTTCGGATGCGTCCCGACCGCATCATTGTCGGGGAAGTCCGTGGCGGCGAAGCCCTGGACATGCTGCAGGCCATGAACACGGGTCACGATGGCAGTTTGACCACCGTGCACGCTAACAATCCACGTGATGCGATTTCGCGTTTAGAGACCATGGTGCTGATGGCCGGCGTCGATCTGCCGTCACGTGCAATCCGGGAACAGATCTCCTCCGCGGTCGACCTGATCATTCAGGTCCGACGCTATGACGATGGTGTTCGACGCGTCGAATCCATTTCCGAACTCACCGGCATGGAAGAGCTGACACCCCAATTGCAAGACATCTTTGTCTTCAAGCAGCAAGGGAGGCGAGAGCGCCAGATCATAGGTAGCTACCAACCGACCGGGATCGTGCCCCGACGTGTGCACCAGTTGCGTGAGCGCGGGTTCGATGTCCCGCTCGACCTGTTCCGTCGCGTGAACGAGGGCTAGGAACTTGGTTGGCTTTCTTTTTGCGACCATCGGGTGCCTCTTGCTGAGCGGAATGGTCGCGATGGCCGTTGCACTTCGGCGCAGTCAACTGGCGACCGAGGCCCGTGGGCGTTTGATGGAAGCGTCCGCGCGGATGGCGGCGGTCGATGAGGTGGACAACGAGGACGAAGCGGACATTCGTGTGCGCCGCAGCCCCATGCTTCGCCGATACTGGTGGGCCGGTATCCCACTGGCGCTCGCCATCGTTGCAGCCCTGGCCGTGTTTTTGCCGATTCCTTGGCCTTATCTCGCAGCTTTCTACGTCATGATCTTGCTGTGCATCGCTCAGATCGACGCGATCTTTCTGCAACAGCGAATCGCCAAGCTGGAACAGCAACTCGCGGATTCCATCGACATGATGGTGGCTGCGGTGAAATCGGGAGCGGGACTGCAAACCGCGTTGGAATCGAGCGTTGCGGAAGTTCGTGGGGCATGGCCACGCGAGGCACAGCAACTGATACGCGCGATTCGCTACGGAGAGGATCCCGTGGATGCCCTCGGCGATCTCTCCGAACGCGTGCCATTGGAAAGCGTGACCCTGTTCTCGCAAACTCTGGCCGTCAATTGGCGCGTGGGAGGGCGACTCGCAATGACCCTGGCCAATGTTGGAAGGACAGTGCGCGACCGCATCGAGCTGTCGCGGCGTATGAACGCGATGACCACGCAAGCGCGCTTGTCGGTGGTGAGTGTCGTCCTCACGACCTACTTCATTGCCGCACTGATCTGGCGCAATGATCCTGAGCGAATGGGGGGCTTCTTGGTGAGCTTCATCGGCCAAGTGATGGTCAGTCTCGGCATGCTTCTGCAAGCGGTCGGCACCGTATGGATCAACTGGATAAGCAAGCCGCGTTTCTAGCCTCTCTCAACCCATTGACAACCGGCTTAGTCCACGTTGGCCGGTCGCCCGACCTGAATCCATGTCCCTCGCCCAACTCGCGCTGTTCCTTCTGCTACTCGGTGCCGTTCCGGCGGCGTTTTGGTGGCTGCGTTGGCTTTGGAGTCTGGCACAAAGCCAACAAAGACTCGCGGAGAACGTCCGTTCGTACACTTTGGAAGAGGAAGTCGTCACGGAAACCGACCGGTCTCGTCTTGGATGGTGGCTGTTTCAATCGGGTTACCGGCGTCCCAATGCGGTGGTGTGGTTCTTGTTCGCCAGCGTTACCAGCACGCTGCTTGCGTTGGTGGTCGCGTATGCGTTGACTCGGAGCCAGATCATTACGATTTTGGAGAGGCTGGCTTACGCGGTTCCTGGCAACGTCGGTGAGGTGTTTTTGCCGATCATTTGGCTCATGCCCTTTGCGACCGTGTTGACGATGGCTGCCCTGCCAGCGGTCCTGGTGCGTGCCCGACGACGAAGACGGGTGGCTGAAATTGAACAGGATCTTCCCTTGACGCTCGATTTACTTGCAACCCTGGCCGAGGCGGGTCTGAGTTTCGATGCGGCCTTGGATCGGGTCTTGGAGACCCAACGCCGCCAGCGACCGCTCGCTCAGGACTTCCGACTGTTTCGTTTGGAGATCCTGACCGGACGCCCGCGCATCGAATCGCTCCGAAGACTCAATCGGCACGTCAATGTTCCTTGGTTCTCGATCTTCGTTTCCGCTTTGATTCACGCGGAACAAGTGGGTGCCGGACTTGCAGCGACATTGCGAGCCCAAGCGGACGATCTCCGCAGCCGTCGCCGTGAGCGAGCTTTGGCGATGGCAATGGCCGTGCCGGTGAAACTGCTCTTCCCGCTGATCACGTGTTTTCTGCCTGGAATCATGATCGCATCCCTGGGACCGATCCTCTTTCAGATTGTCCAAGTGCTCGATCAGTTCATTGGGAATAGTTTTGGAGTTTGAAGATGCGATTCCCAAGGCTCGGATGTTGGGTGAGCGTAGAGAATGGTGATCCACTCTTGAGTGATCTCCATGCTGCGTCTGGTTTCTGGAATCGCTTTATCGGCTTGCAGTTTGCAAGCCGTTTGCCCGAGGGCCATGGCGTTCTGCTAAGCGATTGCCACGCTGTGCATACGTTTTGGATGAGATTCCCAATTGACGTCGTCTTCCTGGACCAGTCCTACCGAGTGGTCGAGATTAGGGAGGCGGTCAGACCCTGGCGAATCGTCACGCCCCAGGCCTCGTCGGTCCGTCATGTTGTGGAGATGAATCCGGGCGGCGCTGTCAATCTGCGAGTGGGTTTGGAAACTCGCTTTGAATGACCTTCGCACGCACAGCGTTAAGGATACCAGCTTTGTCTTGGTTGCAGCGGTCGACGGCGATCCTCGCCGCATCCTTCGCAACAAGGCTTTCATGCAATTGGATTGCAGGTAGAATGTTTGCGAGTGAGGTCGCGATCGCCGATGCCCCCAGTCGACAGTTCCCCCCGAGTTCAAACCACAAGGCCTGGCTTGCCAGCGGCTGTCGGCACTGCGCTCATTTTGGCAGCGGTTTGGCTGTTGGTTTGGCAGGGGTCTCTCGACGGGGTCTTTCACTTCGACGACTATGGCAACGTGGTCGACAACGAGCGTATTCGCTCGCTTTGGCCGTTAGATCCCTTTCTGAAGAACAATCGGCCAATCGGTCTCTATTCGTTCGCGCTCAATTGGCACTTCGGTCAGGACGAGCCGTTTCCGTATCACGTTGTGAATCTTGCCATTCATGTTGCCAACGGCCTGCTCCTGTTCATCGGCTATCCGTTAGCGGCGTTCCTGTATCGACAACATTGGATGGGAATCACGAATCCGCGTTTGCATGGCGCGGACTTGTGTGTGGGGAGCCTGATTGCGACGGCTTGGGTGATTCACCCTTTGACCACGCAGGCTGTCACGAACATCGTGCAGCGCTACGAATCTCTGGCCACCTTGGGCTATCTGGGCGTGTGGGTCGGAGTGCTGCTGTACTTGCTCGATCGCCGCGTTCTGGGTTGCCTCGCCGTCGTATCTTTTGCGTGGATCGGGCTGCTTTCGAAGGAAGTGTTTGCCACAGCCCCGTTGTCCGTGTTGCTTTTTGATCGATTGATCACACGGGAGCGATGGTGGCTCGTTGTTAAGAAGCGATGGGGGCTTTACGGATTGATGCTGACCCCATTTCTATGGTTTGTTCCTATGGTGAGCCGGTTCCTGAACCCCACACGGCCGGCCATCGGTTCCACGATGGGCTTTGGGATCGAGGGACATTCATCTTGGGAGTATTTTCGAACACAGCCCGAGATCATTTGGCACTACATCGGGCTCGTTCTGTGGCCACAGGATCTGTGTTTTGACTATGTTTGGCGGATTCAATCCAATCCAAGGATCTATCTCACTCTCGGCGGATTGCTGGTCTCGATTATCGGTCTGGCCGCAATGATCTACCTGCGCGCGACAACTTCATCCCTCGCGTCCTTTGAATCAGGCTCGAAGCTAGAAGAGGCTACCAACGCGAAGGCTTGGTGTTTCAAATGGGGGCTGGCTTCCTGGCTTGTTTTGACTTTCTTTTTCATTCTTGCGCCAACTTCCAGTGTCATCCCGATTGCCGACCTGGCGTTTGAGCATCGCATGTACTTCGCCTCCTCGTGCCTGATCGCGCTTATCATCCTTGCAGGCGGGGTCTTGCTGAGCCGCTTGCAGAAATCGAGTGAGAAGCCTGCGGTTCTGGCAGCCGGAACGGGACTGATCATCCTGGGTGTGTTGATGTTGCTGGGCTACCGCACCCACCTTCGCAATCTGGACTATCGAAGCGAATTGCAGGTCTGGCAGACGGCCATCGACGCGTCGCCGCAGAACCCGCGTGCGTGGTATGGACTCGGACAAGCCTACGCGCGGCTGGGGCGCAAAGACTTGGCCTTGCAGCCGATGATCCGAGCGGTCGGATACTCCAATACACCCGTGTCTCACTTCGATGCGGGGCTTGGCGAGTGTTTGTCCGCTGCGGGACGTTTGGAAGATGCCGCCAGGCTTTACATGCGAGCCCTCGAGCGGAAACCCAACGACCGAGAAGTCATGAACGATTTGGGAGTCGTTTACCTCCGCCTGGATCAACTTGATCAAGCCAAGGAATCACTGGAAGCTGCCGTCGAGATGGGTTATTCGCTGGCGAAGTACAACCTGGCACTGGTCCATTGGCGGCAAGGAAACGCGGTCGAGGCGATTGCGTCTTGGGAGGACGTGCTCCCCGTTGACGCGGCGCGTCACGCGTCGGCTTGGCGCCTGGCTTGGGTCTTCGCAACGTCCAGTGACGCACGGATTCGGGATGTCGACCGAGCAGAGCGATTGCTTCGCGAGCACTACGACTTGGGTCACACCCTCGCAAGTGTGCCCGACGGTGAAACGGATTCCGAACGCTTTAGCGACAAGACAAAACAAGACGCGACCGAGAACGCTTACGTGCTCGATGCGTGGGCTGCGACCCTGGCAGCACAGGGCCACTTTAACGCTGCCGTTGACGTTGCATCGCAGGCTTTGAGAATCGCGAAGTCAAAACCGAATGAGTCGTTGCTTCCAGAACTCGCGGATCGCCTCGCCGGTTACCGACGCGACGAACCTTGCATCGACGGAGTTCAGCCATGAGGGAAACCGGGAAGCCGACCGGCGATGTTTGGATTGTCATTGCGGCCTACCAGGAAGCGAGTCGAATTAGTGAGACACTGCGGTCTCTTGCGGGATACAAAACGATCGTCGTGGACGATGGTTCGCGTGACCAAACGTTTCAAGTTGCCTGTCGCGACGCAACTTGGGTGCTCCGACACCCGATCAACTGTGGCCAGGGAGCAGCCTTGCAAACCGGGATTGATTTTGCGTTATCGCTGGGAGCCGAAGCGATCGTCACGTTCGATGCCGATGGTCAGCACGACCCGGCCGATTTGCCCGCGATGCTGCAACCGGTTTTGGATGCATCGTGTGATGTCGTTTTGGGATCACGGTTTCAGGGAACCACGATCGATATGCCCTTGGCTCGCAGGTGCTTGCTACGACTGGCGATCGTGTTCACACGCTTGACGAGCCGGCTGCGCATCAGCGATACCCACAATGGATTTCGGGTGTTGTCTCGCAACGCGGCGAAAACGATCCGCATCCGGCAACCTCGGATGGCACACGCGTCCGAGATTCTGGATCAGATTGCTGCCAACGGTCTAAGTTATCGTGAATGTCCCGTGAAAATTCGCTATACGATTGAGACGCTTGCGAAAGGTCAACGTGCCTCGGATGCCGTCCGAATTTCAGGTCAGCTCTTAGCGGGGAGAATCTGGAAATGAATCTCTTTCAGTGGCTGACAACGCCCGTGCTGAGTGGCCTCGTTGCCTTGGAGCTGCGAGCCTACATCAAGAATCGGCAAGCCGTCCACTTGTTTCGTTTGACGATCTGGATGGTCGGAATCGGGCTGATCCTGTTGCCAGGTGTCGCATCCATCATCGCCGATCTGCTCGGAATCGGGCGTGGCACCGACCTCGTGCTCTACGCGTTCATGCTCTTCACGACCGGCGGCTTGTTCTACTTGTACGGTCGCAACTTGCTGCTGCAAAGGGACGTGGTGGAGCTGGCCCGCCGCGACGCGTTCCGTGGCGCGACTCGAGGTGAAGGGACAACAAGGCAGCAGGAGGAGCCGCCCGGCGACCGAACCGCCAACGGAGGTGATCCGTGACGCCCCCATCCGTGACGCTGGTCATTCCGGGACGCAATTGCGAAGCGACGCTCGATCGATGCTTGCAGTCAGTCGTACCGCTGCTGGCGGCATCGAATCACGATGAGAACGAATCAGATGATTCCGACGCCGCTCGCCCCGCTTCGGGAAGAGGGGCTGGCGGTGAGGGGGTGTCCGCCGCAGAGCTGCGTGAGATCATTTTCGTCGACGACGGATCCACCGACTCCACCCCGGAGATCGCATCTCGCTACCCGATCCGCGTGCTGACCGGTCAAGGTCAGGGACCCGGTGCGGCACGCAACCTCGGATGGCGAGCCGCCGACAGCGACTGGGTGTGGTTCATCGACAGCGATTGTGTTGCTGAGCCGGGCGCCCTGAGGAATCTGCTCGCACACACGGGGCATCCGAGAATCGCCGGTGTCGGCGGCAGCTATTCGAATCTCTATCCTGATTCGCTGGTCGCCTCTCTGATCCATGAAGAGATCGTCTCCCGACATCGTCGCATGGGAAACGAAGTTAATTTCTTGGCAACTTTCAATGTGCTTTATCAGCGTGGCGTCCTGCAACAAGTCGGCGGCTTCGATGAATCACTCAAGCTCGCGCAGGATGCGGAGTTGGCTTACCGCGTGATCGCCGCGGGACACCGACTGCGATTTGAAATCGACTCGCGGGTGGGTCACCATCACCCAAGAAACATCTGGCGCTACATGAGAACGCAGGCCCGGCAAGGGTATTACCGCGTGATGCTGTATCGCCAGCATCCAACCAAGATGAGCGGGGATTCCTACTCGGGACTCTTGGACTTCTTGCCACCACCAGTCGGGCTTCTTTGCCTGGTCCTGTCACCAGCAATGGTCCTTGGGGCTGCCCCGGTTTCCTACGTCGGACTGGCGCTCGTGATGGCGTTGATTATCCTTCACATGCCCGTCACGCTGAGGCTGGTGAGACAGCTCGATCCCACGATGTTGAACTTCCTCTGGTTCGGGAGTCTGCGGGCGATCGCGCGTGGCGTCGGGCTTGCATGCGGGGTCTGTTTTTCGTTCTTCGGATTCATTCGAGGCCCACTCCGTTCTGGGAACGCTCGTGTGCAGCAAGCTGATTTGTCGACTCTGCCCATTTTGGAGTCGAGAGATTGAAAACAGACACGCTTACGATCGCGGACAAAGCCAAGCAGGATGTTGATTCTTCATTCGTGCTAGAACCCACTCCGGCCGATGCGACAAACCTGTCCGAACGCCCGATGCGCTATTATTCCGCGCGAACGGGTTGGCAACTTGTCGATCTTGCAGAACTTTGGCGGCATCGCGAACTGATTTGGATGCTGGCGCTGCGCGACATCAAGGTCAAGTATCGACAGACTGTCGTAGGAATCGTCTGGGCCATTATCCAGCCGCTGATGACGATGCTTGTCTTTGGCGTCCTGTTCCATCTCATTCGTGGACGCCCAACCACGGGTGATGTTCCGTTTGCGGTAACCAGCTTGTGTGGACTGGTTCCATGGCAGCTTTTCGCGGGCACGTTGACACAGTCGACCAGTTCTCTGGTGGTGAATCAGAACTTGATCACGAAGGTGTATTTTCCACGCGTGGCCTTGCCGCTGTCCACGTTGGCAGTGGGGATGGTCGATTTCGCGTTGGCCTTCGTCATCTTGCTCTTGACGATCTTCATCTACGGTGTTGTGCCGACAGTGGCGGTTGTGGCACTGCCCTTGATGATCGTGCTTGTGCTCCTCACATCGATGGCGTTTGGGCTCTGGCTTTCTGCCCTCAACGCGCTTTACCGTGACGTTCAGTACGCGATCCCGTTTTTTGTCCAGATGGGCTTTTTTGTCAGCCCAGTTGTATACGAGATGAACGCGGTCATTCCTTCCCAATGGCAGTGGGTGTATTCGTTGAATCCGATGGTCGGAGTACTGGAAGGCTTTCGCTGGGCGTTGCTCGGTATGGAGTCGCCCCCGATCGCGAGCATGTTGTTATCGACGGTTGGTGTGGGGATCATGCTCTTCGGCGGGCTGCTTTATTTTCGGCTCATGGAGCGGCAATTCGCCGATCGAATCTAACTCATGAGCGACATTGCCATACGAGTCGAAAATCTAAGCAAACGTTACAGGATCGGAGGCAAACAGCCGTATCACCGTTTCTCGGAGCAATTGACACGGATTGGGGAAAGCGTCATCAGCTGGCCCGCTCGGTTGTTGCGTGGCAGCGCAGTAGCCGCTCAGCATGAAGCGGCGAAGAGCGAAGAAGAGTTTTGGGCGTTGAAGGACGTCTCGTTCGACGTCAAAAACGGCGAGGTCGTAGGCATCATCGGCCCCAATGGCGCAGGCAAGAGTACCCTGCTGAAGATTCTGTCACGAATCACGGAACCGACCGCCGGCCGGATTGGGGTCCGCGGTCGGATCGGAAGCCTGCTCGAAGTCGGTACAGGTTTTCATCCCGAACTCACTGGCCGCGAGAATGTGTACATGAACGGCACGATGCTCGGCATGACCAAGCGGGAGATCGCATGTAGATTCGAGGAGATCGTCGACTTCAGCGGCGTGGAGAAGTTTCTCGACACGCCGATTAAGCGTTACTCGAGCGGAATGCAAGTTCGCCTCGGCTTTGCGGTGGCCGCTCACCTCGAACCGGAAGTCCTCATCGTGGACGAAGTCCTCGCGGTCGGGGATGCCGAGTTCCAGCGAAACTGTCTCGGCAAGATGCGGGATGTAGCGTCCGAGGGACGAACCGTGTTGTTCGTCAGTCACAATATGACCGCAGTGCGACTTCTGTGTGGCCGATGTGTGTGGTTGGCAGATGGAACCGTGCGTGGCTTCTCTGACACATTGTCGGTTGTGACTTCTTATCTGTCAGAAAGCGGGGGCACCTCGTCAGCTAGCGCTGAAGTGTGCCTGAAACAATGGCCAATACGCCGCGGCAACGGGGAGGCACAAATCGTCGCTGCCCGACTGCTGGGTCCGGACCACCGACCGACAACGCGTTTGCAAAGACTCCGTCCATTCACATTGGAGTTTGACTTGGAAAGCACGGGCACCTCAGAAATCAATTTGTCGGCAATCTGCACAACGGCAGACGATGGGCTGAAGGTACTCCAGCTGGCACACCAAGATACTCAAGGATGCATGCCAGGAGTCCTTGCGGGCAAGCACACTGTGCGTATCGCCGTCGAAGCCCTGCCTCTTCAATGCGGACATTATCAATGGACGCTCTCGGTGCACACGAACGCGCTCGCCCCCATTGACGTCGTCAGCGAAGTCTTGTCCTTTGCCGTCGATGACGACTTGTCGGTTAGCACTCGCCCGTACCGATCGACACGCGAGAACGGCCTCTGCTCGCTGATTGCACACTGGACGCTCTCGAGCCAAGAACGCTGACTATGCCATCCAGCCGACCAAACCATATCCCGACGATCCTCCAGATCGTGAGATCTCTCAAACCGTCTTCGATCCTCGACCTTGGAACAGGCTTCGGGAAGTGGGGCGTCCTCTTTCGAGAGTACACGGATATCATTGCGTCTGAGCACGAGCCGAGTCGCTATGGCCGCGAGAATTGGCGTGTCAGGATTGATGGGGTTGAGGGGTACACGGAATACATCACCCCAGTTCACAAATACGTGTACAACGAACTGTTCCAGGGAGACATTCGCGATGTGCTGCCAGGCCTTGGCAAGTACGACATCGTGTTTCTAGGCGACGTCATCGAACACTTCGAGAAGGCGGACGGCGTCGACCTGCTTCTGGAGTGCACACGACATGCGTCGACGGCAGTCGTGGTGAGCACGCCAGCCACTTTCGTCGCGCAGGGCGCCGCTTGTAGCAACGACTTAGAGATTCATCGCAGCCATTGGACCGAGCGCGATTTTGAAGGTTTCGGGGGAAAAGCAGCTGTCGTTGAAAATGACCTGCTCGTTGCTTGTTTACCGAGCCCGGGTGTTGAATCGCCTCCAATCTCGTCGATGCGTCCGAGTCCACGAGGCCCATTGTCGCTGCTCAAGCAGATAGCACGTCGAGTCGTTGGAGCGTGACTTGACTGGGATTTGCTACCTTGCCTTCCAGCTAGACAAGCCATCGCATCGGTGGATGCGGCGCATGCTCGATGCGCTGTCCACAGACGTTTCTTTCTTGGTTACGGATTGCGATAGGGCCGCCAGCGAGTACGCCACGGTTGTGATTCGGCGTGCTTCGCCAACTCTTGGGAGACGTGCGTCGGCGCGACTTGGCCTAATGCCTTCCGCTTGGCCGGTCGATGAGCTGGAGCGAGTTCTCCAAGACGATCGGGTCAGCAGCACGCTGGTTCACTTTGCCACGGTTGCAGTTTCGTACCGGAAAGCGTTCGAGCGAGTCGGCAAGCCGGTTTTCATCCATTGTCACGGTTATGACGTCACTTGGGATATGCGCGCCTCAGACGGCTCGGGGCGGCGGATTCACAGCAAGAAATACGTGGAGGCTGTCAGGTCGATGCCGTCGTGCGTTCGCTTTATTGCGAACTCTCAGGAGTGCAAGCAACGCTTGCTCGCGATTGGGCTCGACGAAAGTCGTGTCTTCGTGAAGCCGCTAGGTGTTGAGGTCGCCGAGGAATGCCCGGTGCGTGAACGCGGCAGTGCCGAAACGTTGTTATTTCTAGGGCGTCTCGTTGATTGCAAAGGGCCCGACTTGACGATTCAGGCCTTCAATCGCGCCTGTGACCAGGGCTTCTCTGGCCGTTTGGTCATGGCGGGGGACGGTCCACTACGTCAAGCCTGTGAGACACTGGCGACCGAGTCACCTCACTGCGACCGAATCGAACTCTTGGGGCCGGTCGACGAGGAAGAGGGAGATCGTCTGCGACGTGAGGCGACAATCTTCACGGCTCACAGCTGCCGCGGGCGTATCACCAGGCAGAAGGAAGCATTTGGGGTGGGCTTCCTCGAAGCTTTGGCTGCGGGGCTTCCCGTGGTGACCGGTCGCAGTGGTGGCGTCTCTGAGATCGTTGAGCACGGTAAGACTGGCATCTTGTTCGAGCCTGGCGACGTGGATGCTCACGCGCGAGCCCTTCTCGACCTTCAGGCCTCTTCGGAAGCGTCCGAGTCAATGGGCCGCGCCGGATGGGTTCGTGCCAAGGAACAATTCTCGCTTGACATCGAAATGCAGATGTTGCGGCAGATTCTCGGATTGCGACCGCGACGACCCAACACCCCGACGCCCCAACCGCCAAACCGGAATCCACCGAACCGGTAGAAATGATCGAGGAATGAACGTGCCAACCGTCTCCGTTGTCATCCCGTGCTACAACGGGTCCCCGTTCCTGCCGGCGACTCTGGACTCGGTCCTTGCTCAGACACATTCCCCAATGGAGGTGATTGTCGTCGACGACGGATCGACCGACGATTCGGCCGCCATCGCCGCGTCCTATGGCAATCCGGTCCGCGTCATTCGGCAGAAGAACCAGGGCGAGTCCGTTGCGCGCAACCTTGGCATGGATCAGGCTCGCGGTGACTGGGTTGCGTTCCTCGATGCGGACGATCTGTGGAATCCCCGCAAGCTGCAGGCACAAGTCGATTTGGTCGAGCCTGGCGTGGTCTGCGTGCATACACCTTACCGTACGTTTGGAGTGCTCGAAGGTGTCTGCGACCGCGGCCATGTCGCAGAGAAGTATCGTTACACGCCTGAGTATGTTTGCACTCGTCCATTCATCACGCCATCGAGCGCCATGGTGCGTTCGGGGATAAAATCGCGATTCCCCACCTGGGCTCAATACGGGGAGGATACGGTCTTCTTTCTCGACTTGCTGACCGAGGGTGCTTTTCGAATGGTTGAGGAGCCTCTGACTGAGATTCGTCGCCACTCCCGCAATCAATCTGGCAAACAGGCGGTCGAAATTGAATGGCACCAAACCATGCTAAAGTGGCTCGAAACGTCCGCCGGACACCTCTCCGACGAACAGCGTGTCACCATCCATCGCGGTTGGCAATCGCGACTGATCCGTGCGACGTGGCGGGCACGTTGGCACGGTCGACGGGATGAGTACGACCGTTATCGAGACTATATGGGACCGGCCCGGGATTTTTGGAAGGGTTCCGCTGCGCTGGCGGTGTTCGCCTTGCGATCACGGTTATGGGGTGGTGTGTTCCGGTCGCGACCTCGCTCCCGAACAAACAAATCATGACTGCGATCAACCTAAACGCGTCACGATGTGATAGCAGCGACGGACCGAAGGTCTCTGTGCTGATGCCTGTGTTCAACGCGGTCCCGTATCTTCAGGCCGCCATCCAGAGCGTGCAGCACCAATCATTTCAGGACTGGGAGTTGATTCTGATTGATGACGGATCGACGGATGGTTCACGAGCGGCCTGCGAGCACTTCGTTGCGGAAGATCCCCGGGTACGTCTGATTTCGCGAACGCATCGCGGTCTAAAACATACGCGAAACGAGGCCCTGTTCGCGGCTCAGGGCCAATATGTAGCCCTCCTCGACTCGGACGATGTGGCGATGCCTAAGAGACTTGAGCAGCAAGTCGAGTACTTGGACTCTCATCCCGAGACGGTCGTGGTCGGCGGCCAGGCGTTTCAGATCGACCATGAAAACCGTCCTCTTGGTCGCATACGACTCGAAGCCGACCACGCAAGCATTGAGTCTGAGCTGCTCATGGGCAGAGGATCCGCTTTGGTCAACTCGTGTGCGACGTTTCGCCGAGATGCTGCCTTGACCGTCGGAGGCTATCGTCATGACGTGGGAGAGGACCTCGATTTCTTCTTGCGTCTGGCCGAACTCGGTCGTCTTGAGAATATGCCCAACCAGCTGATTCAAGTTCGCCGCCACCTTGACAGTTCGACCGCCTTGTGTGACCAGAAACGAATCCACCAACTGAAATTACAGATCTTGGAAGAAGCCTATCAAGCACGTGGGCTCACTTTCGATCCCGCAAGGATTCCCATGATGAACCACGCTTCATCAGAGGCGGAGGCCACCGCGGTTTGGCTGGTACTCGCGTGTCGGTCGGGCGAATGGCGAACGGCAATCCATTACGCTCTACGAACCTTGAACGTCACCCTGAGGAGCCCGGCGATGATTGGTCCGGTAATCAAGCGGCTGCTTTATACCGCGAGCCCCGCGGTTTTGCGTCGCTTCGTAACGCGTCTTCGGACGCGTTCGTCTCCGGTGAAACAGGTGGGTGCTCAGTGAAACACCCCGAACAGTGGGCCCCCACCAAGTTCGTGATGGGCCGCAAGACTTGGGTAGCCACCCGCGATCCCGCCTTTCTCAGTCGCGGATCCCGGCTGATCGGAGGCATGCAAGCGGAACTCTATTCAACATTGCTGCGGCAACATGCGCGAGGCCGACTGCTCGATGTGGGGTGCGGAAAGGTGCCACTCTATGGCATGTATCGTGAGCACGTGTCCGAGACGATCTGCCTTGACTGGCCGAGTTCACTGCATGAAACGCCACACCTCGACGTGTCTTGGGATCTGACTCAACCTTGGCCGTTTTCCGCTGATGAATTTGATACGGTTTTGGCAACCGACGTCCTAGAGCATCTGCCAAATCCCGAATTGTTTTGGACGGAATGCGCTCGAATCTTGCGACCCATGGGAAAGCTGATTCTGGGCGTTCCTTTTCTCTACTGGCTGCACGAACAGCCCCATGACTACCATCGCTTCACGGAATTTGCTCTCCGTCGTTGTGCTCGAGAGAACGGACTGCAAGTCAAATACCTCGAGCCCTACGGTAGTGCGCTTCACGTGATCTTTGATGTTTGCGGAAAACTCTTGTCTCGAAGTCGCATTCTTTTCGCGACCCAGTCCATTGCGAGTCGAGTCATCCTGAACACCTTTGGCATCGGACACATCGTCAATCAGACAGCCCCAATCTTTCCGTTGGGATACGGCCTGGTGTGCGAGAAGGAAAGGAGCGATTGAGATCGCGTCATGCCTGTCCTCGTCGTAAGCCCCAATTGGCCGAGCGTGTCAGAACTGTGGATGAGTCACATGTTGACAGCTCTTTCGCCGCATGCGGCGGGATTTGCGACGTGGCATCCCAAGGCAAGCAGCCTCAGTGACGTTAGAGTGCTCCCGATCAACTCGGCGTGTTCTAAGATCCTTTCGGCTGTACGATTGCCGTATCTCAGTCGTCTGTTCGGTCGAGCCTCCTTGCGAGCTGCGATTCACGACCCGAGCGTCTCGGCGATCTGCTGCCACTATGTCAACCTCGCAACCTCGCTTGCTTCGGTATGGAAAGGATCGGAGAAGCCGCTGTTGGTGCATGCTCACGGCTATGACGTGACCTGGGACTATCGGTTGCCGCGCCGGCCGCATGTGCGGATCTTCTCTGGCAAATATGTCGAAAGGGTTCGGAAGTTGAGCGAACGTGCCTATTTCCTTGCGAACTCACAATGTACAGCGGAACGACTGCGAGCGATCGGAATTCCAGCTGAACGTATTGTCATCAAATACTTAGGCGTGCCTGTTCCGGATCACCCGGTAACGCGTCCCGAAAATCGGGCGATTCAAATTCTGTTCCTCGGTCGCCTCGTGAATTTCAAAGGACCTGAGCAAACGCTTCGAGCCTTTGAGCTTGCTTGTCGTGATGGTTTGCAGGCAAAGCTTGTGATGGCCGGGGACGGCCCGTTGCGAGCGAGCTGTGAAAAGATCCGCCGCGAGTCGCCCTTTGCTGACCGGATTCAAATCCTAGGCAGCGTGGACGCAATGAAGGGCGAACAGTTGCGTCGTCAATCATCGATCTTCACCGCCCACAATCAGAAGTGCTGTGTTACCAACCAGGAGGAGGCGTACGGCGTCTCCGTCGTCGAAGCGATGGCCAGCGGGCTGCCTGTCATCACTGGTCGCAACGGGGGCGTCTGCGAAACCGTGGTTCATGGCGAGACGGGTTTGCTGTTCCAGCCAGGCGATGTGGCGGCACACGCGCGCGGTTTGCTCGAGCTGGCGGCGAAGCCCAACCGGTGCGAACGACTCGGAGATGCCGGATTCAGGCGTGCCAAGAAGGTTTTCTCCATTGAAGCCGAACGAGCCACGTGGTCCGAAATCCTCGACCGAATCGGAGTGGCGTCGGAAGCCTCAAGTTAGTTTCACGTCGTATGACGCTCGATATCCCTCTGCTGACGAACGAGAGTTTTTCATCGGAACCAACGACGCGCGTTCCCCGTTCGGGCTGATCGCAAGACGCGACCCGGGCCACCGCTTCCATGTGGTCAGCATGGTCACCGCAACCCGGATCACCCTCGCAATTTAGCAAATGCAATCGTTGTGCATAAGGGACCCGTTGGCGAGTGTTGCTCTGGCGAATTGCCACGGTTTGTCTTAAGCGCGTTGGCAATCTTTGCCGATTGTACCGGTGGATAGGTTCGTCACGCGGATTGGTCACCGATGTGTCGGAAAAGATAGGGATTGATTCACGACAAGAGCGACCAATGCCGACAACTCGCCATCCGATCTGTCGACCGCTGTCGGCGGTGGCGGCAATCTCGCTGCTGTCGGTGGCCATCGCGTGCCAAGCGCAGGATGGCAGCGGGCCTCTTCCAATCGCGCGGCCCGCAGCTACTTGGCAGCCACCAGGTAGCGGCGGCTTTGAAAGCCGACTGCCGCCGCGAATCGCTGCCGACCCCATCCTGAACGGGACATTGGAGTCAGAGGCCGCGAACGAGAAGGAGAATCGCTTCCTCATCGAGCGAATTGATCCCGAACAAACCCTTGACCTCGTACAAGGTCGACCGACGGTGCTGCGGTTTCGTGTGCCGCCCTTCCGAGATCAAGTCGGTGATCCGAACATCGCTTCGTTGTTGAGCATCACCGAGAACGAAATCAGCGTCACGGGCACGGGCATCGGCTCGACGACCGTGAACTTTTGGTTTCGCGATCCAGAGACGGACCAGCAGGAGGTCCTCAGTTATCTCGTCCGTGTCACGGACGATCCTGAACAGTCGCGTCAGTTTGAACGGCTGCTGGAGAACCTGGAACGCGAGATCAATCGGGGGTTTCCCGACAGTGTCGTGGACCTGAATTATGTGGGCACGCAGGTGGTTGTGCGTGGCAAGGCACGCGATGTCGAAGAAGCGACCAACATCGTGCGAATTGTCTCTCAAAGTTTGCCGAACGACGATCAAGCCGAAACGGCCAACCTCCGCAACAACGTTGATCCCAATCTGACACCTGTCGGAATCCAGCCCAACACCACGGCCGAGTCGATCTCCGGCTTCACGATTGACGAGATTGTCAACGCCGGCGGGCTCGACAACATCTTTCAGGGCAACAACGTCACGGGAGCCAACACGGTCAATATCAACAGCCGCATTGTCAACATGCTTGAGATCGCGGGCGTCCATCAAGTGATGCTGAAGGTCACCCTCGCAGAAGTCGTTCGCGACTCCGGTCGAAGTTTGATTGCAACCACTCGATTCGGTGACGACAGCGATACCACCAGCGACATCACGTTCTCGCAAACCAACGGAACCGGAAGCCTCACATTCCAAACGGATCAGTTCTTCCTCCAGTTTGATGCCCTCAATCGCTTGGGGTTGGCCAGATCGCTGGCCGAACCCAACTTGACAACGCTCAGTGGCCAACAGGCGAATTTCTTGGTTGGCGGGCAATTCCCCATCTTGGAGTCAACTTCCACGGTCGCGGCCGTGAATCAGAACATTCGCTTCGTTCCGTTCGGCGTGCAACTGAGTGTTCTGCCGACGGTCACAGACGACGATCGCATCCGGTTGCAGCTGATCGCAACGATCTCGGAGACCAGCAACGGGGGTGGTGGCATCGCGGGTGGAGCGGGCAACAACGCTGGCAACGCCAATGATCCCAGCCAACCTCCGAGCCTCACCACGCGAACGGTGACGTCGACGGTGGAACTACGCGATACCGAATCGCTCGCACTGGCAGGGTTGATCCGCAACTCGCTTGTCAGTTCTTCAGCGCGGGTGCCCTTCCTCGGTCATCTACCGGTTCTGGGGAATCTGTTCTCACAGAACGAATCCAGCTACCAGGAGCAGGAACTGGTTGTCGTTGTGACACCGTACTTGGTTTCACCGCTACCCTCCGGCGCAACACCCGCGCTTCCCGGAAGCGACATCTTCGAGCCAGACGACTTGGACTTTTACTTGAGAGGTTCGATCTACGGAACGGTTCCAGAGGACTATCGATCACCTGTCCGCAGCGACGTTCACAAGATGCATGCATTTCGTCGGAGCCAACAGAAATACCTGCTGGGGATGCCGGGACACACATCGGGACGACCATTGCCGGAACAAAACTTGCCAATTTTTGTGGAAGGTGACGTGCAATGAGTTTCGATGGATTTTTGGCGCGGATCAAACCCAAGTTCGTTGCGATTGGCTATTTCGGTGCCGTCTTGACGGGAGGCTGTGCTTCTCCGGCGCTCCAGAGTGACTGCCGACAGAACTGTTTGCCAACAGAAACGTTGGCGGCACCGGCCGCGGCAGGCATCGCAAGTGTCAGCCGCTGCGTGCAACCCATCGCGCACGATGCGATTCCTGCGCCCAACGGAACCTATCTCAGTCATTGGCGCGAACGGATGAGTTCGGCGGCTCATGACGAATGGTGGGTGGTTGAACGCAACGAGTGGTTCGACGGTGGTTCACGTCTGGGACCCAAAGGCTTGGAACATATCAAGCAGATGGCCAGAGGTTTCAATGAGACACCGCGCTGGATCGCAGTCGAGAATGCCGCATTTGCGTTCGAGGGCGAAGAGGACTATGACGAAGCGATCGCCCGCGTGCGTCAACTCAATCTGGAACGGCGGAACGAGATCGTCGCTCAACTGGCGGAGTGTGGGGTGATCGATGCGGAGTCGTGGGTGGTCGCTGTCGAAGATCGAACCGTGGGCGTCCGTGGAATCGAGGCGCCCAACGTCTACAACCAACTGTTCCAAGGCGGCCAAGGAACCGGCAACCGCGGGGGCGCGGGACGGGGTGGTTTCGGTGGCGGCGGCATCGGCGGTGGATTGGGCGGAGGTGGTTTCGGTGGCGGCGGGGTTGGCGGTGGATTCGGCGGTGGCCGAGGAGGGTTCGGCGGTGGCGGTATCTTCTAGATCGGCACGGTCAATCACTCCCATCGTGGCGATCGCGGCGTTGATCACCAATGGGCTCGGGTGCGCTTCGGTCACTTCCAAATGGAAGCGAATCGAATCGTTTGACACATCGACACTGCTGGAATCCAGCGATGCCCAACCTGCGATTGTGAGCGGTTCTGAGACACAACTGCGGCCAGCACTCAAGGAACACGGTAAGGAAGGTATGGCCCTGGCCATCGCTCTGGAAACCGCTCGACTCGCCGAAGAACGTGGCATGGACCAGGACGCGATGGCAGCGTACCTCGAGGCCCGACGATTGAACGGCGAGCAGCGCGGGATCGCGCATGCACTTGCCGTCCTCTACGATCGCGCCGCGATGACGGACGCGGCGGCGCGGGAGTACGAATCGGCGCTCGCTGAATCGCCAGGCGATCCGGACGTTCTATGCGACTACGGGTACTTCCTGTATTCGATGGGGCAGTTGGATCGCGCCGAGCTGAGATTACGAGAAGGCCTGAAGATCGCGCCCGAGCATCAACAATGCACGGTCAACCTTGCCGTCGTCTTGGGCGAACAGAAAAAGTACGACGAAGCCCACTCACTCTTCGAGCATGCGATTGGTCCGGCGGCCGCGAAACACAACCTTGGGATGATGAAGCTTCGTCATGGCGACACTTCAGAAGGCACCCAGCTGATCGCGGAAGCATCCCGGAAGGACCCCAGTATCCGTCAATCGCGTCCGATCCTCGATCAGATCGCCTCGAGAGCCGAGCGGTCTTCCGAGCAGATTGGATCGGGCTCTGTCACACACGTCCAATACCAAACCCAGGCACGCGAACCATGATGCATTCGATTGCCAAGTGGATATGGGAACAAGGTTCCATCCTCGATCGCACAAGAAACGAGAATAGCGCCAACGGCCGTTGGGACTTGAACCTTCTCCGTTTCCTTGCGATTGCTTTCGGCGTCACGTTCGGGCCGCTATCAAGCTTGTCGTGGAGCCAACACCCCACGATTCCGCCGCACACGTTGCTGGGGCAAAACGTCCCGTTGCACTATGCTCCGATGACGCAGACGAACGTTGAAACCGTCTTGGGCCGAAAACGCTACCAGTCTCTGATGCAGGCACGGATTGACAGCGTTTGGATGTCGCCGTCAGGCGCCGAGTTTCAAAGTGAGATCTTGGATCCGGGTTCCGGGAACGCCGTGGTGTCACAAAATCTGGACTTTGGCGTTCCGGTTGCGCCACAGGCATCGCTGCGTAGCTTCTTGCTCGACGACCTGACCGCGGAACTCTCTTTCCTCTACATGGATAGCTGGGAGTCCAGCGCCGTGTTCAATGACGTTCCACCGTCGCCGAATCTGGACGCCCAAATCCGAAGTGAGGCAAGCCTCCAAAACTACGAAGCGAATGTGTTGAGTGATCCTTCCGTGTTGGGAACGCGTTGGATTGCCGGCCTGCGATATCTCGAGTATTCCGACTCTCTTTCGGAAGACTATGTTCTGGATTCAGGCGTTGGGCCTGTTGTCAGCGAGCGCGCCTTTGCGGAAGCCACCAACCGTCTGTTCGGAGCCCAGTTTGGGATTGAACTCGACATCGCGGTCCATCGCACCCTCTTGCAAGTTGGCTCTAAGGTTGGGTTCTTCAACAATCGCTCCAATCAGACGGGTCCCGCGTATGCGGATGCCCTGACCATCGACGGCGTTGCCGAATCAACGTTCGATTTGGATACCGATCAGTTCACGGTGTTGTTGGATTTCGATGCACTGCTGCAACGGCAGTTAACGGATCGAATCGCCATTCACGTGGGCTATCAGGGTTGGTTCCTGGATCGCGTCGCGCAATCGGCGAGCCAACGCGGTGGGCCCACGGATGAAGAGAACCTCTGGTTCCATGGCCTCGTTCTCGGCGGCCAGTGGGTTCGTTGAAATGGTAGTGGTGGCTTCCAGCCGCCATTTACAACAATGGTAACGTTGGGCTAACGGTTAAACCATTTTGCGGACCAGCTCGACTGATCACCAAGAATCAGCGGGCTGCTAAGGGAGTCCTCGCTGCATCGATCCGAGACGCAGCTTGACTGTCCAAGCCGAGCTTCTCGGTCGCAGATCAGAAGAGACCTTGGCCTTCGTGACGACGTGCACGGTCATCGGCGTCTTCGGTCGTTGCTGCGTTAAGGCCACCACCGACAAGATCGAGAGAGCCCTCTCCGTTGACCTCCGGTTGATTCAGCACGTTGATGATCAGGAGTGCGTCGACGGCGGATACAAAGCCGTCACCGGAAACATCGAGACGTTGTACCGCTGAATCGTCTGGACTTGGATTGTTCCCTGCCTCATTCAGATAGTTGATCGTGAGCAGTGCGTCCAGCGCCGTGACGTGTTCATCCCCGTTCACATCGGCACGTTGTGCCAACGTCAATGATGGTCCTGGGATCACGGGCGGGACGAGCGTTGCCCCCACCGTGATCGAGATCACCGCCTCCGATTCCAACTCGTCGGCGTCACGGATCCGATAGGTGATGGAATCGGCGCCTTCAAATCCTGCGTTCGGCGTGTACTGAAGGTTGCTTCCCACCGAAACGACGACGCCCGAGGTGGGGCCGCTGACAATCTCAAGATCCGTGAGGCTGAGTTCACCCTCATCGATGTCATTGGCCAGCGGGTTGAATAGGACCGATTGATCCTGTCGCGTCAGCACGAGGTCATCCAGTGCCACGGGGGCCTGGCCCAAGCCTCGTATGTTGACGGAGACGAGGGCGGGTGTGCCAACGATCCCTTGATCGTTTGTAAGCGTGTATGTGAATGCGTCCACATCGTCGCCCGAGCCTTCAGGCACGGTGTAGACCAGCAAGCCACTCGCGGTGTCAAAGGCGACCTGACCGACCGCGGGTGGTTCGACGATCTGAAACGTTGCGAGTCGCAACGGAACATCTCCATTGCGATCGTTGGCCAGGACATCAATGACGACCTGGTTCTGATCATTCAGGCTTGCCGTGTCATCGTTCAATTCCGGGAGTTGAACGGTGACGCTTGGTGGCAAGACGTCATAGCCGATCAGGTCCAGCGCGCGCAGGTCCACGTTGGAGATGGGAATGATGGTCTGTGGCGGGATCGTGGGTGCCATGACACCGATCGTCTCACCGAACAAGTCGCTGTCCTGCCAATGGCTCGCCTGGTAGCCAAAGGATGGCGGCGTTGTATTGGGAACCACGTTGGCCGCGACCCCAAGCTCGACCGGATACTCGACCTGGGGTAGATCCCATCCATCTTGAAGGATGAAGTCCGTGACAGCAGGCGTCGATCGGCGCAATTCGCGTTGAACGTTTTCAAAAGCAGCGGGAGTACGAGGATTACCGATGCCTTCTAAACTTCGAAAGCGAAACAAGTCGAGCGTCGTTGGAGCGATGGTGCTCGGCGGTGTTGCGCCCTGCAACTGATCGGTTGATGAGATGAATCCGAGGATGTGACCGATTTCATGAACGAGCACGGATTCAAAATCGAATTGTCCTGCCTCGATTCCATCCGTACGGTCGAAGTCGAACGCAATCGCGTTGCTCATCACGATCCCACCGTCGGCCGCACCAAATTGCGTGTCCAACTCTTGGTTACGCAGACCAATCGACTTGGCGTTGGCTTTCGAAATCGCCACATTGCCTTCGAACTGCGTCCCGCCGGGCAAGGCGAACTCAAGCGAATCGACGCTGGGCAATCGAGTGAGGATGCTGTCGTCCGGTTCCGCCAATCCGTCGGCCATGAGTGCCGATCGAATCTCGGAGTAAGACACCGCAACTTGGGTGGGGGCTGCGAAGCCCAGAACGCCCGTTGGAGTGACCCCGAAATCGATCTCGATGGTCACCGTGATTGGGTCGAGAAGGACGGATTCCCACTGGCTGACGGCTCGCTCCACCGCCGCCATGGCGGTTGGGTTTGATCGCAGTTCCAAACTCGGGATGACCTCGATGCTCAATTGTCCTGTTGACGCGTCGGTGGGGCGGGAACCAGCACCGGGCTCAACGACGGTCGTTTGAGCGAGTGTGAGGGAAGGCACCGCCCGAGCTGCGTAAACGTCTGCGGATAGTGAGGCCACGGCGTCCGGCATGACATCGCAAGCATCGCCCGCTAGCAATCGTCGATCTTCTAGGGACTGAAAGATTCGACGACGTCGGCGATATCGGCTCTTTCCGCGGTGACGACGGCGATTCACGTTTTCTTTTCCGAAAGATGCGACCGAAGGTCCAAATACTCGCGTGACACAGTATTTGGGCTTCATCTAGAATGCAAACGGTTTGCAATTACTCGCCTATCTCTCGGTCGCGTCATGGATCGTTCGTCATCCAGCCCTCCTTCGAATCTCCGCCATCGCCACGGGCAGGCTCTGGTGGAGTTCGCGATCATCTCCTTTGTGCTGACTGGGATGCTGATGGGGTTCTTGCTCCTCATCACGATCGGGCTTGGTTCTTTCCAAAACAACATTGCGGGAGAATCCGCAGGACGAGTGCTCGATGAGAACACGTATCTGACACGCAGGCATTTTAATGAGCATTTTGCGGGCGACGCGAGCTACGATCCGGATGCGGACCTGAACGCCGAACGGGTTTACCAGTTCTTGACCGAGTTCGAATTTGATCTCGAGGACGAAAACGGAGACCCGGTGCTCGACTCAGGGGGAATGGCAATTCCGACAACGCTCTACGACGAGTCAAAGCTAGTTCTGTCGACGGAAGATTACTTTGCGGAGCGAAATACCCCGACGCTACCCGCGATCAATCGATTGCTGCTTGGCCAATTTGTCTTTGATCCCGACCTCGTCGTGGATTCAGATGGCGAGCCCGGCGGCTACCGATATCCCGGAGCCGTGGTCCGAAACGCGGATGGTGAACAGACCGTTTTGATCCCACTGTTGGACTTCGAAGAGACGGTTAATGGAACCGACACAACATTCGATGGGATCGAACGGAATAACCAGGGAGTCACGGTTAACAATGCGTTTCCGGTGAATGAAAACTGGGTCGCACCCGTGACCATAGTGACCAACGGCGACGGCACATTCAAATCTGTCATCTTCTTGCCTTCACAACCCGGTGCTTCGGTCCAGTGGCGTCTTACTCGTGACGACGAGGGCCGAGTCGTTTCGCAGAGCCCGGTATCCGCCGATGACAGCTTGGTGGCCGCTCAGTTGGATACGCTTCCCACAGGATATGCACTTGCAGCACCAACGCCGGTTGCGAATGCGACCACGACCGTCAATCGCGGTGACTACGGATTGGGTGAGGTCTTCATTAGCCTCAACGATGACTCGGTCGACGCAGACCCGCGTATTGTTGGTGCCAACACGTACTTGGTCCGACCCTATCGTCGAGTCTTCGAGTCAGCGAGTGTTTTCCGGGTACGTCCGGACGTTTTCACTGCGAAGTACGAACGGGAGCCGGTGACTCCGCCGAGCACGACGCCAACAATTACCATCTACAACGAGTCAGATGACGTCAATATCGCACCAGAAACTGAAACGGTTGTCTCGCCCTTTGAAGCGTATGAGTTCAATAACGATCAGGCACTCGTTCTCGACGAAGAGGTGATCGATGGTTACGGTCAGGATGACTCTCTGCTGATGCAACTTGCCCCGCCATCCACTCCCAATCCACCCTCATCCAGCAACGACTTTCACCAAAACGTGGTCATCGTGCCACCGTTTCTGGGAGAAGATCGATGGACGGTGAACACCAGATTGGAATTGGTGCTGGTGGATCCGGCTGACCCGAGCGGACCGAGTCCCGATTGGCAGGAACGCGATGTCGCAACCGACGAAGAAGGCGACGCCATTGAACTTCGTTTGTACAAGAATGGCGTTTTCCAAGCCGTGATCGCGTCCAAGGTGATTATCGACCTGCCTAGTCCTCCGAACGGCCCCATCGATGTTGTTGGTACCGCCGAGATACTTGCCGAGGGAGGCGATTATTTGCAAGTTCGCGTGTTTCTTGATCCGCAAACCGAGGAACCAACAGGTTCTTCTCCAAATCTTCGGGCGTACAACGCAAATCTGACCGATGAGACAAGTCGCAATTGGGTGGAGTTTCATCATGGGTCGGCAAGTGATCCATAGAGCGTATTCACGTCTTGGGCGATGTCTTGCAGGGGGGGTATTGCTGACACTTCTCGCTCATCGCAACCAGAATTCACCCTCCCACGCACAGCGAAGGGAGGGTCGAAATCGAGCCTCAAGCGAGATTTCGGGGAGGGTGCGGGCACGAGTCTTTGGAGCGAGATTGTTTTCTTGCGACAGACCCTCCCCGGCCACGCTGACGCGGGCCGACCCTCCCACGGCAAGCCGCGGGAGGGTGATCTTGGTTCGGCTGTGGTTCCGTGGTGGCGATCAGCGCGAAGTGTCGTACTTCGGAAGATGGCCCGTCAGTTGCGCTGCCATCAAGTTCGGTCAGCCCAACTAGAACGCGTTTGAACAACGGGGTCTCATTCGAACGGAGTGACGATTAGCTGGCCGGTCAGGCTGCCTCCGTCGCAACACGCGGCGCCTCATCTCGAATACCCTACGGGTGCAAATGGCTGGGCCCCGCGTCCAGTTTGTCGATCGAGATTCGATCGCGGCTCATCATCATCCTTTCATCACGCTCGAGGGACGCTGCCGTGAACCAACCCGCCTCCACCGAAGACCGTGGTGTCGATTTTCAAGCTCTGGAAGGGGAAATGGAGTTAACGGCCCCGGAAGTCTACGCCTCGAATCTCATTGAATGGGCCGTCGATCGCCACGCCAGCGATCTGTTTGTCTCTGATTCGGAGCACTCTGTCGTGGTCGCGGTACGACGACTGGGACAGGTGGAAACCGTGCGACGTCTGGCCCGCAACTACGGACGAAAACTACAACGTCACCTCCGTGTTCTGGCAGGCGCGGATGGCGGCGACGTGGTGCGTCCCGCCGAGGGCCGCGGCATACTGCAAACACCTGACAATCGCAGTATCGACTTGCGTCTTTCGAGCATCCCCACGCTGTTTGGACAGGATGTCGCCATTCGCCTGTTCGATCCCGTCAATGGTGCCCGTCCGTTGGACGCGCTGGGTTACAGCTCAGACGAAACGGAGATCATTCGAGGATTGATTTCACGTCCGTCGGGTCTGATCCTGGTTGCCGGCCCCATTGCCAGCGGCAAGTCGAGCACCCTTTACGCCGCCATCGATCATCTCAACGACGGGACCCGAAAGATCCATACCTTGGAGGATCCCATCGAACACGCCGTGCCGGGTGTCATGCAATCCCAGGTCAACCTGCGTGCGGGGCTCGACTTTGCCGATCTGTTGGCATCGGTTTTGCGCCACAGTCCGGATGTCATCATGATCGGTGAGATCCGCGATCGTCGTACCGCTGAAACGGCCGTCCGGGCCGGTGCAAGTGGTCAGCTCGTGCTCGCGACAATCCATGCGAAGTCGGCCGCCGAAGCGATTGATTCCCTGATGCAATACGATGCCAATCCCAAATTCGTCGCGAGTTCTTTGGTCGGCGTGGTCAATCAGCGTCTCTTGCGAAAGCTCTGCACCGAGTGTCGCAGTCCGTTGACCACGTCCGGATTGGAAGCGGTTTCGCCGCGTGTGACCGCGGCCATGCGAGGCGTGCCGATGGGCATCTATGAAGCGGGTAGCTGTGACGCTTGTTTCGCGGATGGCTACGACAGCTTGACGTGTGTTCCTGAAATCCTTTGCGTGGATTCGCTCATTGCCGACCGAATTGCCGCCGCTTGCCCCGCATCCGAAGTGGAGTCCGCAGCCTGTCAAAACGGAATGTTGCACCTGAGTGAAGTCGTTGCGACACGCGTGTTGGAAGGCACCACGACGGTCGCGGAAGCCCAACGCGTCGTCAGCAACCCCCTCATCAGCGAGCTTCAAATGTGCGTCCGAGAGTGAGTTGGCTTGAAACGGGATGGCACCTGTGCATCAAGGTTTGATCCCCGATGCTCGATCGGGGACCCCCAGCAATTGCCCAAGTCTCTCGGCCAGTCGCGAGACGACTTGCCTATCCGTCGCAGCCCTATTCTGGGTTTCGGCTGGATCGTTGACGTGATCGTACAACTCGCGAGCCACGATGGCATCGTTCCCCAATGAGCGCCACTCCGTGTAGCGCCAACGGTCGGTGCGGATAGAACGCCCCATCGCTTCACGCGTCGACACCGGTCCATAGAACGGGTGTTCGTGCTGCGTTAAGGCGAAGTCCTTCACCGACGTGGCGGGATCCTCCAGCACGGCGGCTTGGCTGACGCCTTCGAGCCGATCCGTGAGGTCTTCTCCCAGGCCGCTCAAATCGGCCAAGGTTGGATACAGGTCAAGCAGCTCCGCCAGTGATTGCGTGGACGTGCCGCTACTCTTGACGTGGTCGGGGGATGCGATGATCAGTGGGACGCGAGCGTCAAGTTCAAAGTTGCTGGTCTTTCCCCACAGCGAATGCTCACCAATGTGAAAGCCATGGTCGGACGTGAAGACGACGATGGTGTTCTCGGCGTGCGGACTTTCATGGAGCGCTTCGAGAATCTCACCGACCTGAGCGTCCAGAAAACTGATCGAAGCGTAGTAGCCATGGCGGTAATGACGCGTCTCCGTTTCCGAGAAGGGTCGGTCGCGGGGTGTGAGACCGTAGCCTTTGATCTCACGTGATGCGTGCATGGCAATCGTGGGGACCGAAGTCGGAGGCTGCGCAGGATGCGGCAAAGGAATCTCGGACGGCGCATGGAGGTCCCAGTACTTCTTGGGCGCGACGAAAGGCAGGTGCGGGCGCCAGAACCCGACCGCCAAGAAAAACGGCTTTCCCTCCGACGGGTAGTCTCGCAACATGGCGGCTGCAAGGTTGGCGATCTGGCCGTCTCGGTACGCGATGTCTGGAACGTCGTGGAACTCAGTCACCGGCGCCTTGTAGTGCGGTTTTCCCTTTGCCGGTACTGAATTGAAAAACACGGTGTCCGCCGCATGGGTTCCCTTATGGAGCACCTCATCGATCGACCAGGAACGACGGTCCTGCGTGTCACCCATGTTGTGAAAGAGCTTGCCGATGTTCTGGCAGAAGTAACCGTGGTTCTTGAAGTGCTGCGGCAACGTGACGACCGATGCCTTCGCCTCGGGCGACACGGTGGCCGTCTTTGGCGAGATGGCGGGCATCACCACCAAGTCCGGGCAGGAAACCGGCGACTTCACCTTCGCCCTGCGCGCCAAGGT
>JBCCYK010000030.1:0-37175 GCA_039189905.1 Planctomycetota bacterium | reverse complement strand
GACGTCTACGACGCCCTGCGTTCCCGCCGTCCCTACAAAGAGCCAATGTCACACAGCAAGGCCCGACAGATCATCTTTGAAGGACGCGCAAAGCACTTTGATCCAGATGTAGTCGATGCCTTCCTTCTGTCGGAAGCAGCCTTCGAGGAGTTTTCGGAGAACCAATCTAGGATGGGCACCGAGGCCAACCTGGAAGCTACCGAGGATATCCCGGCAGAATGCTGTCCCGTCTGATTGCTCCTTGCCGAACGCAACGGCATCCGCACGCGACCAAAGTAGTCGGTTCGGCCCCGAAACGCTTCTTCGTCGGATAAAACATGCCGTCGAAGTCGGAACACATTTCGAAGCGACGCAAGTGAATCAAAGATGGGAAACGTTCAAATCACGTTGGTTTTGGCCACATTTCTTTGCTCCCTCGTAGCCGGATTCGTATTTGCATTCGCCGTGGTCGTGATGCCCGGGATCCGGAACCTTACCGACGGCGAGTTCCTCCGCTCATTTCAAGTCATGGACCGCGTGATCCAAAACAATCAGCCGCTATTCCTTTTCGTCTGGCTTGGATCTGCCTTGGCGCTGATCCTGTGTGCTGGCTTGGGGGTCTTTGAACTCACGGGTCTGGACAGACTGCTCTTGCTGACCGCGACGATCCTCTATCTTTTCCTGGTGCAGTTGCCCACGATCGCAATCAACATCCCCTTGAACAACAAACTTCAACGGCTCGATGTTGACACGCTGAATGACCACGAGCGCGAAATTGCTAGAACGGAGTTTGAACCTCGTTGGAATCGCTGGAATACGATCCGGACAATCTTCGCTTGCGTGTCATCGGGTCTGCTGATGACTCTCCTGCTTCGACAATGATTCGAAGTCACGGAGCAGCCCCTTCCCGTTTCGTTTGGCGCGTGGCGTTCGTCGGACTTATGCCGTGCTGGATGTGGATCGCACCTTGCGTTTAGCCGTTGCAACCTGCCGATACCCCCTAGTATTCCGTCCAGATTTAGTTTGAGGGTTGGTGCCACGTCGTGGCATAGGCTTCCAGCCTGTGATTTGCCGCGTCCGTGCCCGATGGCAGGCAGGATGCCTACCCCACTTCTTGAAGTTGGCGGAGAACTAGATCGGCGCTGCCCTGCGATGCGGTTTCTTGTAGTCTCTCGCATTCGCCGCGCTGAGTTCGCAGCGTGAAACTGGCACAACTCGTAGGATGTTAGCGTGTTCTTGAAGCCGAAACCAAACCTGCCCGATATCGCAAAGTCTCGTGCTGAGTTTTACTTGCAGCAGATCGCTGAGTGCGTTGGCTTTGACCGTTTCATGCTCCCCGTCGTGAGTCGAAAGACCTTGCTTGGGGTGTATGAATCCGAGCGTGACCCTAACCGGTTCATTGAGTTCGTGGGAGAACACCTCGCTCACGATGTACGCGATGTTCGTTTTCGCATTGTTGAGGAGCAACCCGCGAATTCCTGTGGGAGTGGCTGCAGTGGGTCTTGTGATGGTCCGAGCGAATTACCGGGCCGGTACGATGCCCGCGAACGAAGCATCACACTTGGATTGGAGATTGATCGTGATCCAACGATGGGGCTAGCCGCCCTGGTCAACGGCGTCGTCTCCGACTTGCTTCATCAGAATCAGTACGATTCTGCCCACCTCCCCGAACGGGTTGACCTTGCGGTTATCGGGATGGGGCTCGGGATGCTCCGCAACCAAATCAGCCTTGTTAAGCGACAGGCCAACAATTGGGATCCAACGCAGTGGGAGTTGATCCCGCGCCCCTTTCTAGATTGCGAGTCACTCGCTTACGTCAACGCGATGGTGGCCTGGGCTCGAAGAGATGCCAAGCCCGATTGGGCGAATGACTTGCCCAGCGACCTGAAACGACCGATGCGGAAATCGCTGAAGTATCTCTTGAAGACAAGCGATTCGCTCTTCTCTCCTCAAGTCAAGCGACCAGTCCTGGCACAATCACAACAGGAATGGTGTGAACTAGCTGCCAGTGAATCCGCTTCAAAACAGGTGATTGCGATTCGGCATCTGGCGCCGGATGGCATTGGAGATGTCCAGCAGGGATCATTGCTGTTGGAGAAATTGCGTTCCGCGAACGTTGCGATCACCCTCCATGCCATTGCAGCGACAGAACGGATGATGCGTCAACGACCGACGGTCCCTCGTGAACCGCTTCTCGGAGAACTTCGCCTGTTAGCCGACCATCGGGACGATCAGGTTCGCGCCAAAGCCATGTGTGCGCTTGCAAGCCTGGGACAGGTCGATGAGACGACCGTTGAAACAGCGGCACTGATGCTGGAGGAAAACATCAGACATGTGGTGTTCGCAGGTGTGTACGCTCTGTCGACGCTTGAGTCCCTCCAAGATCACATCTTGCCGCCCTTCGATCGGTGTCTTGTTCGTGCTTTGCGAACGTGTGATTACGAACTGGTGGATCTGTGCGTGACCGCCTACAGGCATTGGCTTGATGATCCTCAAACGCATCTTCAGGACCTTCTGCGGGACAGCCCGGAACACCTGCCGATTGCGCTCGAGGTCTTGCAAAAGGTGCCGAACCAACTCGTGCAGTTGCGCCGCGGCGCCTGAGAACGGGAAGAACCTTGCATCTTCCTGTCTCTCGTACCACACTCGAAGTTCCGGTGAACGACGGCACGCCAGGCACGTAACACGGCTTTCTGGGTTCGACACATCCTTCGTTGCGAATGCTTACTGCAAGTCGCGGAACTGCTCTGCGTTTGCGGACCTGAAATACGCGACTCTTCGCCGAAGATGCACGATGATCGCGATATGCAAAACAACGCCTACGGACAAGCCGAAAAGGTGGTGTCTGGTCTCGACACCCTCTGAACGGCCGACAATGAATATTGAAAGGCAAGACATTGGTAATAGCAGGGCGACGGCGGTTCCCAGACCGGGGTTGTACTGTTTTCGAACAAAGGCTTGTCCAAGGTGTGCAAGAGCGTTGATGAAGGTCGGGTACACCACCGCTAATCCCAGGCCGACGTGATGAAGAGCTGCGCCAAGAATGACGGCAGTGAATAGGACCCATACCCCGACAACATTGATAAAGACAACAGCGTTTCGTGAAAGGACATCGCCCACCCCACCAAGCATGTTGTTAAGGTAAACCCGGAAACGATCATCATCGTGCTCTTCATACTGATGCAACTGGTAGATTGGCAGATGCAGGTACACCAACACGAGCGACCACGTGGCGTCTTGCACCAGGATCACCCCAAAGGCCATGAGCACAAACGCGGATAGAAATCCACCGTAGACCCAATTCTCAGCTATTCTCTGGTACACCCGTTCACACTCGCCAGGCAGCGTCTTGGAGTTTTGGTAACCATGCTAGCCGATAACGATTCCCAATCTCCACGCGGATTCATGTGGCCGCGACGGCGCGATGTCCTGTCGCTGCTTGCCGCCGGACTTCTGGCGAGTGGCACCGATTCCAAGTGGATTGCCGCCGGTGATGCAGACGCATCCGAGCGTGTTCCGCTCGGTTTAGATGGCCATTCGCTACGCGGGATGAAGTGGAAGGCGACCCAATTGATCGAATTTGCGGCTGAGCAGCGTCTCGACGCCGTGCTATTGAACAATCTCAATTACTTCGAGAGCCTCGAAGGCGCGCACTTGCGGGCGCTGAAGGACTTGGCCACGGAACATGAACTGGCGATCTACATCGGCGCCGGCGGGATCTGTGCCAATGCCGCCAAGTTCTCAGACAAACACGGGGATGCTGAGACCCTCGTCGCGAAAGGGATTGAAGTCGCGTCGATGGTTGGCTCGCCCGTCGTGAACGTTCGGATCGGCAGCATTGACGATCGATTCTTGCCTGGGGGGATTGAGCCGCGAATCGATGAGGCCGTTAGAGTGCTCAAGGCCTCCAGAAATCGTGCCCTAGATGCAGGCGTGATGTTCGGTTTCGAGAATCATGCTGCCGATCTGCGATCGAACGAGCTCCTGGGTCTCATCGAAGAGGTGGGAACCGATGTGTGTGGCGTTATGCTGGACCCGGGTAACGGGCTTTGGGCAATGGAAGACCCCATGGTGCACTTGCAGACACTCGCGCCACACGTCGTTTGCAACAGCCTGCGCGACTACATGGTCTGGGAATCGGAGGACGGAGCAACGTTCCAGTGGACAGCGGTGGGCGAGGGGCTCATGGATGTACCGACATACGTCCAGACTTTGGCGAATACGAATCCTGGCATGCCCATCTTCGTCGAATCGATTTCCAATTCAGCACGCCCGATTCCCTTTCTCAAAGACGAGCATTGGCAGGGCTATCCTGGATTGGCGGCCACCGACATCTTGGACTTCCTCAAGCTTGTGCGTCGCGGACACAAGATCGAAGTCGAGAGTCCACATCCGGGGATGGACCAAAAGACCTTCGACAGGCGACACCAGCAAGCCGAATTCCTTCAAAGCATTGCGTACCTGAGAGAGCATGCAAACGCAGGACGAAAGTCTTGAGCCTGGCCCATCCGTCATTCCTGTCCCCCGCCATCAGCGTGGGCTGTCTTCGATTGATTGCCGCGCTAACACATCGTGCTTGTGCACATCTGATTTTAGGGTTGCAACGATCGTAGCTCGGCTCTCCGAGCCGAGACCTTACGGCTCGGAGAGCCGTGCTACTAAAGGACCAACCCCAACTCTAAAGATACACAAATCAAAAGCACTAGCCCTTGGGCATCATCCCTGACAGTCTTAGCCCCAGAGAGATGCAGGTTCTTCTCTGTCGGACTCTGCCAGGCTAGGGTAGGCAAGCACCATCTGGGAACAGGCGAGCAACCCTTTTTCCTCAGAACTTCACCGACTTCTTCTTCTTCGGTGGTGGCACGAAGTCTGGATCGACAAATGGCGTTTGATCAAAGGTGAGGCCGTCTCCGGTGACGCGTGGGTCTACCGTTGTTCGCAACTCATTCGTCAGTCGAGCGCGGAGGCGTTGAAGTGTCTCCTGATACTCCGGCCGTGTCGCAACGTTCTCCAGTTGATCAGGATCCTGCCGAAGATCGTAAAGCTCGAATTCAGGTCGCGCAGCGAAAGCGAGATCGAAGTACTCGGGATAATCCTGTCGATTGCTTGTGAGAAAGGCCTTTGTGGGGCTGGCGTCCATGTCGGGGTAGGTCACGTAGGTGTCCTGAAGCAACTGTGCGGCCGATGCATCATCTCGAAAGACGTCACCCATGGGCATCCGATCTGGCTTGAAATTGCGAATCAACAAGAAATCGGATGTGCGGAAAGCCCGGGAAGGATACGGGGTGCGATCTCGTCGAGCCTCTCCCACGTGGCGTTCACGGCCGATGACCACATGGTCGCGTTCGGGATCGATCGTGCCAGAAACCTTGGACACGAGCAAAGGCATCAAGCTTTTCGCCAGCATCTGTTCCGGCAGCTGGGTTCCCGTCGCCTCGAGTATGGTCGGCGCGATGTCCATGAGGCTCACAAAGTCATCGATGCGTCTGTCCGGCGTCGCGCCATCGGGCCAACTCACTAATAGTGACACTGCTGAACCGAAGTCGTGCAGGTTGCACTTGCCCCGGGGCATTCCGGGCATTCCATGGTCTCCTGAGACAATGATCAGGGTGTTGTCGAACGCACCTCGAGCCTTCAATTCCTCGACCAGCTGATTGATCATGCCATCCCAAGCGAGGGCTTCACCAAGGTAGTCGGATAAGTCTTCTCGAATATCGTGGACGTCAGGTAAAAAAGATGGCACCTTGCCCTTGAGTGAGTCGGGATCCAATCCCCAGAGTTGTTTGCCGGAACCACGCACCCACTGGCGGTGGGAGTTGTGAGGACCAAACCAATAGAAGAATGGGCTGCTGTCCTGATTGTTGTCGAGGAAGCGTCGAAAGTTCGAACGCACGAACGAGAAGATCTCCTTCTTGCGAGCCTCTTTGTCTGCAGAAGCGGAGACAGCCTGCGAGAAATGGTTGATGGCTGCGTCATGGGTTCGATCCACGCGTTTCGCAGAGCGATTGGTTGTCTTCCCCCAATGCATCACGTGATATCCCGCCTCGACGAGCAACTCTGGGAACGCCGGCAGTGATTGGTAGGGATCGGGCGCCTTGCCAAATTCCCGGCAACGCAAGAATGCATTGGAACCACAACGATAGAAGGGCATGCCCGTGACCACAGCGGCTCGACTCGGAGTACAACTAGGAGCACTCACAAACGCGTTGTTGAAAACAACCCCGTTTCGTCCGAGGGCATCAAGCGCCGGCGTTTCGATCACATCGTTCATCCCCGGGCGATCAGGGTCCCGGTAGATGCTAGCGTAGCGTCCCCAGTCATCTGAGAAGCAAAACAGGATATTCGGCGGTTCGTTCGCCATAGCGGGCAACGCGAGACCCAGTATGACGAATGCGAACAGCGGGGTGGTTTTTGTCATAGCTTCCAATATGGCTAAGATTCAGGTGACCGGATTGTATACGAGTTGCATGCGGGCGAACTGAATGGCCGCATGGCATTCCCAAACCTGGCGGCGGCAGAACATCCGCTCCTTTCAATGAGATGCCTCTATTGCGTATGATTGCGAGCCTGAACCAACACCAGCTTCGGAGGATCTTCTGTGGAGACCAGTGACATAAGTGTCTGGTTATCTGGTTTTCACTTCTTGCGGCCGTTGTGGCTGACTGCGGTCCCGCTGGTGATCGGTTTCGGCTGGTGGCTTCAGCGGGTCTTGCGCCAGGATCGGCAGTTTGATGGTCAAGTCGCTCCGCACCTGCTTCGGCATCTCACCATCCGTCCGGTTGGCAAACGCGGGTTGACCCCGACGCGCATGATCGTGCTTCTATGGTTGATTTCTATCCTTGCTCTGGCAGGGCCGACTTTCCGACGGCAGCCGACTCCGTTCGCGGACGATGAAGCCGCCTTGATGATGGTGGTTCGCGTTTCTGAGTCCATGCTGAACCGCGATTTGCAGCCCTCGCGTCTGGAACGTGCTCGCGTGAAGCTGGCGTCGCTGCTGGAGAAACGCGGTCGCGCCGGAAGTGGGTTGGTGGCCTACAACGGGACCGCCCATTTGGTGATGCCCGTTACCGACGATCCCGGCGTCATCAATCACATGTTGGAAGCACTCGATCCCAAGATCATGCCCCGTGAGGGTGATGCCCTCTGGGATGCTTTGGAATTGGCCGAGTCGCAACTCAAGTCGACGGGTCGAGACGGTTCGATCCTGGTCGTCACCGATTCAACGACGCCCTTTCCTTCCATGGATGGCTTCCAGTTGGGCGTTCCTGTTCAGTTCTTTGCTTTGGCTGTGGATCCGACGGTGTTCGAGCAATCGGGAATCAGCGAAGTTGCCGATCAATTGAGAGCTCCTGTTCAAGCCATCACCTCTGATGATCGTGATCTCGACACCATCGTATCCAACAGTAGACGCGTTCTGGTTTCTGCAAGAGCAGGTGATCAGACGGCGTGGCGCGATGATGGCTACTATCTTGTGCCGTTGTTGGCGTTGGGTGGTCTCATGTGGGCCCGCCTCGGATGGATCGTAGGGCGATGAAGCAAGTATTCACCATCCTTTCGATGCCGGTGGCATGGTCAACGTTGATCGCGATTGCGGGGCTGATCGCGTGGTTCCGCGCAGGTGATGACTTCTGGGCTTCAAGCGATCTTCGCGGTCAGCGGCTCATGGATGCAGGTGACTTCGCAGATGCAAGTGACGTCTTTCGCGATCCGAGGCGTCGTGGGATGGCACAGTACCGAGCAGGTGAGTTCAAAGAAGCCGCAGCGATTTTTGGCCTGATGAACGACGATGATTCGCAGTTCAATCTTGGGAACTCTCTGGTCATGCAGGGCCAATACGATCAGGCCGTTGAAATCTACGATCGCATCCTGGAACGTGATCCTGGGCGAAAGGATGTCATGATCAACCGAACAGTCGCGACCGGGAGAGGGGAGCGCGTTCGTGATGAGGGCGGTCAGATGACTGACGGCATGCTCGGCGCTGACGAGATCGTGTACGACGCGAAGGCATCCAGTAACCCCGGCTCCAAAGAAGTCGAAGAGAAATCCAACACCTCTGGGCTTTCGGATCAAGAAATGCGTGGGATGTGGTTGAGGCAGGTTCAAACGACCCCCGGTGACTTCTTGCGAGCAAAATTCGCCTACCAGAACGCCGTTCGCGACAGCAAGCCGGCGGAGGAATCGCGTGAGTAGGCTGGCTCGCGCAGGGGCCCTTCTTTGCAGCGTGTGGGGACTCGCTGCCATGGCGGATGACGCCGTTGTGGTTAGGCAGCAGTTGAATCCCGAGGGCTCTGTCACTGTTGGACAATGTGCCGTGTTGTCCGTGGATGTACTCGCGAAAGATGCCTGGGCGAAACTAGCCACCCTTCCTCAGGTTGAGGTGGGAGGCGCCATCGTTTTTGAGCCGCCGTCTCAAAGCACGCGTTTGAATGAGTCCATCCGTGGCGACAGCTACACGGGGCAACGCTATGAGTGGTGGATTTATCCTCAACAAACGGGGCAAATCCGCGTCCCCGCCATCAAGCTCAACGTCAGTCAAACGGTTTTCGGAAGCGCCCCTTCGCCCGAGCCGGTGTTGGAAGTCACCCAACCGCTTTCGATCGAGGTTCGCCTACCGAGCAAGGAAGCGACGGGCATCTCGGTTGTGACGCCTGATTTGGAGGCAAAGCAATCTTGGAGTGGCGAATCGAAGCAATGGCGTGTGGGAGATGGCGTCATAAGAACGATCGAGCGAGACATTGATGATGCACCTGCGCTCATTCTGCCTCCCATCGACTTCGTCGCACCGCCGGGTGTTCAGCTGTTTGTGAAGCAGCCCCTCACCAACAACCGATTCAATCGTGGTTCATTGAGCGGAAGTCGGACCGATGCGGTGACCTATGTGTTTGAGTCCGCTGGGACTATCGACTTACCGGCGATTGAGATTCGTTGGTGGGACAGTGAAACAAGTCGTGTGCGCAAAGAAATGCTGGAGGGCATCACAGCCGAAGTGCTTCCCGCTTTGGATCGTGCTATAGAGCAGAAGCCTCAGGAATCGCCCTCGCTTACCAGGCGATCAGTTTCATGGCTTGTTGGAGGTGGCCTTACGTCGCTGATACTCCTCGTTTTGATTTGGCATTTCGCGGGGCGACTCGGAGCTTGGATTCGTCGTGTTCGAAGAGACCTGGCCGAGTCGGAGTCGATGAATTTTCATCGCTTTCAACGGGCCGCGAGAGGCACGGATTCCAGAGCGATCTTGCGGGCACTCACTGCGTGGTCGGATCAGGTCCAAAAGGAAAGTGAGACGCCACAAGTCACGACTCTCTTCAGGCGTTTTGGCGAAGAAACCGGCCTGCAAGAGTTGGACAGGCTAACTCGGTGCATTGACGCGAACGTGTCTTTCGATGCAAGCAAGCTGGTTCGTCATGTTCGTGAACTGCGGAAGCGGTTGCGACGAACCCAACGGCTGGAAGAATCCACGAAACGCGCCGACAGGGGCGCAACCCTGCCACCGCTTCATTCGTAGCCGCCACGAGCGCTACTGGTGGGCAATCTGACGCTACGGCAAATAGAACCCAACTGACAGCTGGATGCGATTGGCGCTCGAATCCATCCGGCTCACGTTTTCTCGTACGCCATACAAATACTCGATCCCATAGAAGACACGCTCGTAGGGATTGTGAATGAGATTCACGGCCAGATAGTCGGTACTCAAGAGGTTGTTGGCAGCTTGTCCGGCTACATTTTCCAATTTGAGACGGCTGTACGTGACATTGCTGGTCAGGCGTTCCGTCCACGCGTACTTGGCGCTCACCATCCAACCGAACACACCGAGGGTTGACGCGGATGTGGGCCCGGTCGCGACAATGTCCGGCGAACCGCGATAGCTGCCGATGCCGTTTCCGAAAGTAACCTGTGAGTAGAGATGCACACGTTCCCCAATCAAAAGGGAGCCCGAAAGATTCACACCCCACGCGGTTTCGCTTTCGACGGCGGCACCCGCACGCTGGAACCCCAGTTCCCTCACCAGAAAGGCCGACTGGAATTCGCCCCAGTCTTTTTCAAACCGGAGGTGGGTGATGAAGTCGGGCGATTCCATGCGTGCTTCGCCGTCGAGTCCGGTGGGGACCTCAACGACGATTCGCGGATCCTCGAGCGCGACCGCCCAACTGACGCCATCCATCCAAAGAGGGACGCTTAAGCGAATCAAGCCTTGGCGACGATTGACACTGGACACAGCGCCTTCAAAGTCCAGGGTTTGGGGGACTGCCGATGGATCAGTGAACGTGGTCCAAGTCTGGCCGGCGGTTAGTCGACCAAGGGTGCCGTAGGCATGCCGCAATCGAAAAGCACTGCTGCCGTCGGCTCCATCGCCGAAGAAATCGGCTTCCACGAACGCCCTGGCAACCTGATCACGGAGCTTCCAACGGGCATCAAAGCTGAGTCGGGATTGTCGGGCATGAAAACGCGCGTTTTGGCGATCGGGAACACCCACGGGGATGGTGGAGGTGTCAAAGGAATCGGTGGAGTCGATCGCGTCCAGATCCGAAATGAAATCTGCTTTGATGAAACCGCCAATCTTCAGGGCAGCTTGCTCGCCGACAACGATCAGCCCGCCCTGAAAATCGGGAAACTCGGTGAAGTTGTTGCGTAGCCGCGCCGTGTTTGGAGCGTCGAATTCATCGGTTCGGAAGACAGCAGCTCCGTATCTTGACGCCTGTGCGAATGTGCCGCTGGCAGAGTCGATAGGATTGCGAAGCGAGAAAGACTGTCGGGCGCTAGCGTTCAGCAGGTTGGAATCCCCTGTGCCTGCCACCTCGCGTGATGATACTTCTTGACCAGGAAGTGAGTCGCCCCAAAAGCAGAATAAGATCGCCAACGACGGGACCCAAGACCATGCTTTCAAATCGATGCGCTGACTGCCAGACAATGCTCGGGCTGCTGGGGAGTGCTTGTTTGATCGACTTCGTTACAATCACACCCAGTCGGTATCGGCCTGGAATAACGTCGGGCTTGAGGGTTTGAAACGGTTTTCGTGATTCCACTGAATGTACACTCTCGCCGTTTCTCGCCTGGGTTGCCCGATCCAATGGAGGATATAGATCATGCGTAAGCGTGCCCAGTCTCAGGCGACCGCGACGATCACAGCGGAACAGCGTCGCCGACGGGTTGCTCGGCGGCACCGCTTGATTCCCTCGGAACGCCTCAACAATCTTGCCCGATTAACCGAGAGTGTGGTCGCCCTGCACTCATCGGATCCTGCCACAGTGTTTCTTTCCCTGGCCGCTCGGATGAAAACGCCCACGGTGAGACGGATCGAGAACGCTCTCTATCAAAAGCGGACGCTGGTTCGGCATCACGCCATGCGGCGCACGATCTGGGTGATGACGCCTCGGTTTGCTCGCCTGGCTCACGGTGCCGCCACCGCCAGGATTGCGTTGGCTGAGAAGAAGCGGACGTTAAAGGCATTTGCGAAGACGAAGCAGATCAAGAACGCCGAAGCTTGGTACGAAGCAGCGGCTGATGAGATTCGCGAGTTGCTCTTGGATCGTGGGACAATGTCCGCGCGAGCCATTGGGAACTGTCTCCCACACCTTGCAGTTCCAGTCCAGTTCGGCAGCGAGAAGTACAGCGCTGTGCTGAATGCTCACACCAAGGTCCTTCAAGGCGAGGGTTTTGCTGCGATGCTTGTTCGCGGGCCGTCAACGGGAGCCTGGACCTCAGCCGAGTACGTTTGGTCCGACACTCAGCGCTGGTTGGGACAAGCGATTGCGGGCGTGGACGAGTCGGCTGCAGCGGCGGAGTTGCTAAGAGAATGGCTCGCGAGTTTTGGGCCAGCCACAACCGAGGATATCAAATGGTGGTTCGGTTGGACCGCGAGTTTGACATGCAAGTCGCTGCAAGCGATCGATGCGGAGACGGTCCATCTTGACGATGACGCGGAAGCTTGGGTGTTGCCCAGCGATGTCGCGGACGATGAGGAGACAGAACCATGGCTGCAGTTCCTACCTGGGCTCGATGCAACAACGATGGGCTGGAAGCAGAGGGACTGGTATCTGGACCCCAAACACACGCGCCCCCTTTTTGACCGATTCGGAAATGCCGGGCCGACCATCTGGGCCGATGGTCGTGTCGTCGGTTCCTGGATCCAACGCCCCGATGGGGCGATCGTCTATCAGTTGCTGACGAAGCTTGGTCGAGACCATCGTCGTCTCTTGGATGAGACGATCGAGCGAACCGAGGCGTTTCTGGGTGAAGCGGTGGTAAAACCACGTTTCCCAGCGACCATCCAGAAAGAGCTGCTAGCCAAAGGCAAGTCGTCGTCATGAACAACAGTCGTTTGGGCGGAGTCCCACTATCAGGAGCAGGGTGGTGATTGAGTTTGGCCGTAAGGTAGATGCGGTATGACCGTGTGGATTCAACGTCTGGCGATTCTTTGTGCTGGCCTGGTCTGGGGCGGTTCGCTCATCGTAGCGCCTGCCAAGTTTCAAGTAGAAGCACTGACGATGCCCGTCGCGCTCCAAGTCGGGCGAGCACAGTTTCTATGGGTATCCATCGCCGAAGCCAGCGTGATGGTGACGATTGCCATTCTGATGGCCTTTGCTTGGAAGCGTGGCCGGGTCTTTGGGGCACCGCCGTGGTTGCTCTTATTGGCAGTGGTCCTGTTTGCAACGCAACACTTGCTCCTGATGCCACCGCTGCAGGCAAGGTCGGAACGAATCATCGCTGGGGCAAGCGTTGCGGATAGCCAACTACATCTCGTGTATGTCGTCGCCGAGTGCGTGAAGGTCTTCGCGCTGTTGCTGGCTGGCACGCTGTCGATGCGTCAAGGAGTCTCGGCAGACCGTTCTGAACCCTGATAGCGAACGAGAAACCACTGCGAGCGTAGCGAAACGCTCTTTCGAAGTTGATGCTGGTCTGCGAGACCGCCTGTGAAGCTCGAGGGCACCTTGTTCTGCGGGTGCCGCTCAATCCAGTCGCCCCCATCGATTCCTCCCAATTGAAATCGCAGGGTATCGCCTGATCTGCCAATCGCTGAAATGACTGTGTCGGTCCCGTCCAGTGGAAAGGGGGTCAGCAGGAGCAATACAGTCGGTCTACCGAACGGGTAGGAAGTGTAGGGACCAAGTCCCGGGATCTCACCATCCTCCGTGGGCCACTCTTGAACGAGACGATCGGCAAGTTGCTCCAGTCCGTCTATCCGGGAACTCAAGCGGACTCGTTTCCCCAGCCATGCGATCTGTTCCGAACCGACGCTGATCCCAAAGCAACACGCGATCACCGTTGTCAAAAACAGAAGATGAACAATCGTCAGCGGAGTCCTGGAACGCGACACCACACGTGTAGAATCGCGTGCCACCAAGCTGAGCAGTGTCATCGCCCCGACACATGCCAGAGTCGCACGAACGATCCCAACGCGGTCGATCATCAGTCGGGCTGACCCCACAGGCTGTTTCAGCATGTTTGAATCAGACACGATTCGAAAGACATCAACGGCTAGGGGATCGAACAACAGCCATATCACTCCTGCGGCGGGGATGCAAAGGTAGAGTAAGCTCACCACACAGAGCGCGATCCCACGCGAATGACGCTCTGATTCATTCGCGGGAGCGTCGAGCTGTTCGCGCGACCTCATTCGCTTTCTCTTTCGCTGGGCGTGTTTGCGTATGACAAGGCCATCAAGGCGAACGAAGTTGCCAGGTTCTTGTCGTTCTCGAACCAGCGACGATTCTCATTGCTCCAGCTGCCATCCTCATTCTGCTTCTTTGCCAATTCATGGACCAAGTCGGCCCGCCAATCTCTTGCTTCACCTTCCGCGTTGTCGATAGTTGCTTTGCCAGTCGCATTCAATGCCGCAGAAAACGTGTGGTAGTAGTAATACAGTCCCGCGGTTCCCATCCCGGGGTTGTTTTCCAAGTCATAGTTCTGACTGATCCAGGATGTCGCGGCTTTCACTCTCGGGTCGTCGCTAGTCAGGCCGGCATAAATCATGCTCTTCAAGCCCGTGTAGGTCATGGAACCATAGCTACGTAGACCGCCGTTGGCTGAGTAGCGCTCTTCGGAAGTGCTCGGATCAACTTTTTCCAGAGGGATCTCGTAATAGAAGCCACCGTCGTCGATTTTGTCTGCGAACGGAGTGTCATTGTATTTCGAATCCAGGTTTTGAGTCCGAGACACGAAGGCGAGCGCCGCTTGAATCGCGGGATCACTCGCTGGTGTTTCAAGGCTCCGCAACGCTTCGATCAGGTAGCCCGTGTTCGACAGATCCGGGCGGCCGTCACCTCCGTAGCTCGCGCCACCGTACCACGGGTCCTCTGGGTTGCGATCCGCCTTGCCGTATTGCACGCCCGTGACAAAAGCCTTCGCTTTCGCAAGGATCTCATTGTATTGACCTCCGTTGTTCGCCTCCGCAAAGGCGAGCATCGCGACGCATGTTTCGTAGTTTCTCAAGCGACCATTGCCATAGATGCCCCCGTCAGGTTTGGCGTACGATTCCAAGGCTTCCAGGCCCGCCTTCACCATCGGATCGCTCAGAGGCAGGTTATTCCTCAGGGCTGCCGTCAACGCTAGAGCCGTGACACCCGGACCGACGCGGGGCGAGAACATCCCTTCATCGGACTGTCCGCTGGTTCTCAGATATTCCAACCCCCGGTTCACAATCTGCTGGCGAAACGTTTCGGTGGAAAGATTGGATGGTTCGTCAGCAAACTGCTGCCCTGCCACCAAGGAAACAACCGCGAAAGGGACAAGTCTTGTCCAGGCATGGCGAAAATAGCGTCGTGCGGACATCTCAAGGACTTTCAAGAACAGCGGGTATCGGGCAGACAAAGTAAATCTCTTCACAACTTCTTGAGGGGCAAATGGTGTGCCGAGTCAAGTCGTGGCGAGGGGCCGTTCGCGCGAGCTCACGCAAGCCGTATACATGGTCTTAGGCCGGGCAATTGACTGCTTGTGCAACCGCTTCCTGACCAGCCACGGTCATCTCGAAGCGTCCGCTCTTCTCCGACAGTTGGATCCAATCTCGCGACTGAAGTTCTCGGACCAAATCCTGTGCGATCCTTGGTCCAATACGAAGCCTATCGCTCACAGCCGTAAGGGCTTCCAACTCATCAGCGCAGCCGATCATGAGTTCGCAACAAAGGCAACGGATCAATTCTTTCCGTCTGCGGTGACGAACGAGACGAGTGGCAAGCAAGCTGTTGGTAGGGTTGAAAACAAACACCAACAAGAACAGGCCGCCCGCGACCGCCGCGACCGGTCCCGTGGGTGAAACGTCCAGGCGTTTGGCAAGATAGAACCCCAACACGGCCGAAACCGCCGCGATTGCCATTGAAAGCACCAAGTAGACGGAAAACCGGCGTGTCAGAAGGTAGGCCGACGCGGGTGGAGCAATCATCAAGGCAACGATCAGGACAGAACCAGCGACGTCGAATGCGGTTACCGTCGTCAACGACACAATCGTAATCCAAACATAACCCAGCAGGACCGGCCGAAAACCCACGCGTGCCGCATGCGTGGGATCAAAGATCATGATCTTGAGCTCTTTGTAGGCGAGCAACACGAACGTGGCGATGACCAGGAACGTTGCGGTCATCGTGATCATCGATCGGGGGACACGCCCAAGCACAGGGAAGTCAGCACGGTTCAGTGGTGCGAGTGCCAGATTCCCATCGATGATGCAATCCGCGTGAAAATGAGCGTTCTTCAGGTTCAAACTCACCAACAGGATTCCGGTGCTAAACATGGCGGCGAAGACCAACCCCAAGCCGGCATCGGAGTCGACTAGGCGAGTGTCCGATAAGGCACGTGTGACCCAAACCATGATCAAACCGCTGAGTGCTGCCGAGGCGATCAGCCAAGGGGAATCGAAGCTACGAAAAAACAGAAAGGCGACCACCAGACCCGGAAGGACAGCATGGCTGAGGCCTTCACTGACCATCGCCTGGCGGCCAACCACCAAGAGACTCCCGCAAAGCCCACAAGCAATGGCGGTCACGATCGCGATCAGCAGCGTCCACGTTTCAATCGACATGAATCTGCCTCCCTCGTTGCCAACGGGAGATGAAGCCTCGTCGCGGCGCGCAAACGACGGAGACCACGAAAACCAACGTCACGAGCAGCACGATGATGGGGCCGGTTGGCAGGGATCGCCCAATCGAGCTGATCACGCCACCAAGACCGGCAGACACGCCACCGATGGTTGCAGCCAGACAAACCATGCGTCCCAGACTGTACGTCCACTGTCTGGCTGATGCCGCGGGTGCCACCAGCAGCGAGATCATCAGGACAACCCCCGCGATCTGGAGACCAATCACGATCCCCATCACAATCAACGCGAGAAGCACCACTTCGAGTAGATCGACACGCAGACCTAACCCTGCCGCGTAGTCTTGATCAAAGGTAATGATCTTCAATCGCGACCAGGCGAGGGACATCACCGTTAAGACGCCAGCCCCGACAACGCCGATCATCCAAAGGTCGGCACGCGTCATGGCCGCCGCCATGCCAAACAGATACTGGTCCAGCCCGGATCGTCCGGGTATGGGGGGGCTTCCGCGTTGAAGATAACGTAGCAGCATCATGCCGCTGCCAAAAAAGATCGCCAACATCACTCCCAAACTTGCGTCTTCCTTCAGTCGAGTCGATCGCACGACCGAGCGTGTCAGCAGGAGGGAAGCCAGCCCGGCTAGGAAAGCCCCCGGCATGAGCACGACGAGTGAGCGATTGCCCTGCCCAGTCAATAGGTAGACGATCCAAAAGGCCATCACGATGCCCAGCAACGCGGAGTGGCTGACCACATCGCCAATCAGGCTTTGACGCCGGAGATAAGCAAAGCATCCCATGGCGCCACTGACAGCACCAATCATCGCGCTGCCCAACACAACAACGCGGACGGTGTGATCGCTAAGCAGTTCAGACACGTTCATGTGTACTCAGTGCTTGGCTTCAATCAAAATCGAGTCGGACTCCAGGCCATAGCATTTCTCCAGGTTCGCGGGCGTCAGTGCATCTTCTGTTGTCCCCTGGGCAATCAATCGTCGGTTTAACAACAAAACGTAGTCAAAGTAGTCGCGAGCGCGAATCAAATCGTGATGGACCATAACCACGGTTGCCCCTTCATCACTCAGCTTGCGCAGGATTTCGAACAAGCTCGACTCCGATTTAGCATCGACGCCGGCAAAGGGCTCGTCCATCAGGTAAACCGATGGTTCCTGGACAAACGCGCGAGCCAAGAAAACCCTTTGTTGTTGCCCGCCCGATAATTCGGAAATTTGGCGTTTGCCAAACGCCTCCATGCCCACGAACTCAAGCGCTCGATGCGTTTCATCGCGTTGCAACTTCCCAGGCCGCTGAAACCACCGCAGTTTCCCGTAGGTGCCCATCATCACGACGTCGAACACACTGGTGGGAAAGTCCCAGTCCACGGTGCTCCGCTGAGGCACATAACCAATGGTATCACCCTGAAGCGGCCCGCCATGCGAGCCAAGGACCTGGGTGTCACCCGCCGTCACGGGAACGATGCCAAGAACGGACTTGATCAGCGTGCTCTTTCCGGCGCCATTGGGACCGATGATCCCTGTGATCCCTCGTCTCGGAATCTCTGCGTCCACGTTCCACAGGACCGGTTCGGCCCCGTAAGTGACCGTCAAGTTTTCACATCGAATCGCCACATCGTGCGAATCGAGTTCACTCATGGTGCGAGAGACGCAACAATCAAATCCACATTGGATCCAAACGCACCCAAGAACGTGTCTTGAGGTGGTTCGCTACCCAGGTCATCCGAGTAGAGAGGTTCGTCGGCGATTTCAACATTCCAGTCACGTGCTTCGCACGCTTCTTGGAGTGCCTGAGTGACCTTCGGATTGGTAATCGATTCAATGAAAATGACGGGTACCTTCTTTGTACTGACCGTTTCCGCGACTTCTCTCATGGTCCTGACATCTGCCTCGGCGTCGTTTCCAACTCCTAGGACCGCAACCGCTTCGAAACCGTAGTTTTCTGCAAAGTAATTGAAAGCATCGTGGGCGCTTACCAAGACACGCTGCTCTGCGGGGATCGCCTCAAACTTTGTGATCGCTGACTCATGAGCTTTCATGATCTCGGCCATATAGGCAGCGCCGTTCTCGCGATAGGCCGGCTCGTTGCTTGGATCAACAACGCAGACTCGGTCGATCAGTCCCTGAACGCACTCGGCCCATCCTGGAAGGTGATTCCAGATGTGTGGGTCAAAGGGTGCCTCAGGATCAATCTCGCCGTCCTCAATCCAGTCGAGGCGAGCCTCTTCCGGAAACGCGCTCGCCATCGCCCAGGACTTGGCCGCGAACTCGTGATGAAGGAGATCGTGGAGCTTCGCTTCCAAATGAAACCCGTTGTAGAAAATCGCCGTGGCTTCATCCATGGCTTGAACGTCACCGGTGCTAGCCGCAAAGGAGTGCGGGTCCATGCCAGGACCGCAGAAGAGCTTGATCTTCGGATTCGTCTCACCCGCAATGCGTCTCAGAGCATCCGCGACCTGACCCGTCGTCGCCACCCAGTACTGAGCGACACTGCCGTCGATTGAATCCGACGCCGCCTCGCTGGCCGTGGGTGCGTCGGAGGGCTCCGAATCACATCCGGTCGATAAGACTAGCAATCCAAACAGGATTGTCAGGCATGTGGCATTTCTCATGACGCTCTTGTACTTCTCTGATTGTGTTTTCAAACTGGTGAACTTGGCACCCAAAGGCCAAAGTCGGACGCAAAATAGGATTTATGACGTTGCGAATGAATCAGTGATGGGCCAGCGAATCCATTGATCGCTACGCTTGTCACGCTGCGACCCGTATTTCTTTTCGGAGGGTTGGTCATTCAGTTCGGGGAAGGCGATGAAGATCGCTGCCATCAAACGCTCTTCCTCCGGGATGCTTAAACGTTCAAAAGCTTCCTCGCGGCCCAAGACACCTCCGCTGGACCAATAATTTCCAAATCCATGCGCGGTGAGAAGCAACAATAAGTTCTGGACCATCGCCGCAGTGGCAGCCAAGTGTTCCTCATCACGTTTGCGAACCTTCTGACTCGACGCGTCCAATGTGTCGGACTTTAATTCAGCTTCCGGCAGCCATGTGATCAAAATGACTGCCCCACAACCCTCGAGCAATTTCGGCTCTTTCGATCGAATCCCCAGGTCATCTCGCAGTAAAGCAGCCAGACGCCGCGTTTCCGGCTGCATCATCGCATGTGCACGCCACGGCTCAGCAATTGAATCCACGCCGCGGTAGTAATGAAATGGAGCCATCCCGGCATCAATCAACAAGGCCGCGATGATTGCTCGATACTGCTCCAGCTTAGCCAGAGTCAACTCTTGACCTTGGCCATGCTCGACAAGGACTTTTTCCGTCTTTCGAGCGTGCATCACGGATCGAAGAACTCTGACGCTTTCCGGCGTCATCGTCGTCAGATCCATGTTGGTGTTGTCTTGGGCCATTCACCACTCGCTAACCCGGATATTGCATCGGGACGATTCCCGGCTTGTTCGCAGAACCATGTGCTAACGCTCCGCGGCCGATGCAAGAGCGAAGCTAGGAACATACGCCTTACTGGCGATCCAAAACCTTGCACCGTGCACATCGCTCCGCTAGGCTCACAAACCCTTGTTGATATCCATTCTCAGTAAGTTTTGTCAAGTAGGCGGCAACGGGTCTCGCCCGACGTGATGACCTCCGATGTTGGCGACTGCCCAATAATTGGGGCCCTCAACAATCAGGGGGAGAATGAGTCGGTGCGAAACGGGACCGCTGGTAGGCCAGCTTGATTGATGAGGTTGACTTTCGGCTTCCCCGCGAAGGCGTAGCGGACATGCAACGGTTCGAATAGTTTTTGAGCGTGGAGCGTGACGCTTTCACCGCGGATCGATGCTTCAGCAGCCAGCCACCGACGCGATGGTCCGGCCAGCCAGAATCCAGCAGGCTCCTGGCCGTCACTTGTTTGCAAGCCGACGGCATTTCGAAAGTGAATCACAATACGATCGCCCTTTCGTTCCATCTGCTTGAAGCTGGGGCCCTCGGCTTCGCCCTTTGAGACAAGGGTGTTGCGGGTGGCCAGAAGCGCGAGGCGTTTGCCAATTGGCAGCTTGTCTTTAGGGTGGATGTTGTTCACGTCGCCCAGGTCGATCGTGTTCACGACGTTCGTATTCGGAAGTTCGCTTGCTTTAAGTTGCGACTCCCGCATCCATGCCCAGGAATGTGTGGCCGGATGTTCGGGCCCCAACTGAGGCCCCGTTGGAAGTGCCTTGAAGAATCCAGGAAGCATCACGATGAGAAACTCCATTTCCTCGTTCCGCCAATCCTGTCGGTAACGGCGAATCCATTGCTTCAACGTGTCGCCGTACTTCAACATCCCTGAATTGCGTGAATACCAGGGCTCTTTCAGCATGCCATCCATCGACTGCGTGTTGCGCTCGCCCTGGTACCAAACAAGTCCCCGACAGCCATACGGAGCCAGCGGGTGCATCATCGCGTTGTACAACAGGTTGGATTGGCGGCGCAGAAAGATGTCGTCTTCGCGGCTCCAGGGCTTTCTTCCCGACAGGATCGATTGAATTCGTTCCTGAGTCTCGTTGTCCCGATCAAACTCTTGCATCAAAGTCCTGAAGTGAGGCACGGTGTTGACCATGTCACGTGGCATCCATGCTTCCAGTGAGGAACTGCCCCAGCAAGTCAAGATGATGCCAACCGGAACGTCGGTTTGCTTCTCGAGGAAATAAGCAAACGAAAACGCAACGGCGCTATTCGGATGGCTTTCAATCCATTCACCTTCCAGGGTCGTTTGTTCTTCGAACGCGACCGTACGTTTGACCGCAAAGCTGCGAATGCGACGTGCCTTAGGGATGAGCTCCTTGATGTCTGGACAAGACGTGGCGGCAAACTGCATGTTGGATTGGCCGGAGCAAATCCACACTTCACCAACCAGCACATTGGTGATCTTGTGCGATTGTTTATCGTGGGCGTAAGTCACGCTCAGGTCGCGAGGATCCTGGGACGCCGGCATGGGATCTAGCGTCACTTTCCAGTGGCCTTCTGAATCCGCTACCGCAGTCTTGGTCTGCCGTGCGAATTGAACGGTTACGGTTGCTTCCGGAGCCGACGTGCCCCATATCGGAACCGGTCGATCTCGCTGCAAGACCGCGTTGTCCGTGAACGGAGATGCCAGTGATAACTCAGCGAGAGCAATCCCTGAGTTTGCGGATAGGGCGATCAGCGAAACGAAAAGTGCCAGTCTGTTCATCGTATTCGGATTGCTGCTAATCACGTTGAGTTCCGTTGCGCGGCTGATCGTTCTTCTTGGCGAACAACCTTGGATAACGTCGAATACGCACGGCTTGGATTGACTGTCGCGTCGATGGCTCCAGGGTGCTCCAGTCTTTTTCGTGACTGATCTCTTCGATATCGGGAAATAGCGACCCGGTCACCCGTTGCTGAGCGCCTCGTGTCATGAACTCACCTAGTTGCGTGCGAGTCTTGTTTGCCTCCCGCATGATTCGGGCGACCACCTGAGGATGCTCGGCGGCCACATTGGTGGTTTCCTGAACATCGTCAGTCAGGTTGTACAGCACAGGTGCTCTCAGGTTAGCAAACGCTTTGTTCTTGTCCCAAAACGGGAGTTGGGCCTTGTTCCTTGGCAGGTGGAGCTTCCAATCACCGGACTTGACCGCTTGGAGATTCTCGCAGTTGTAGTAGTAGAAGGGCTGTTCCTGGCTGCGTTGCAGGCTGCCCGCGGTGAAGAGCGGCGTCAAACTTTCTCCGTCGATGACGCGGTCTCCGGCGACTGGAACGCCGATGATCTCACTAAGCGTTGGGAACAGATCCATCGCGGTGACCATCACATCAGAAACACGCGGTTTCGTGATCCGCGCTGGCCAATGAATGATGAACGGAACTCGATGGCCTCCTTCGAAAGTCACATACTTCGTCCCGCGAAAAGGCTGAGCGTATTCGTTCTTGATGGGACCATTATCCGATGCGAAAACCACAATGGTGTTCTCCGCAATGCCAGCATCTCTCAGAGCGTCCATCATCATACCAACGCTCCAATCGAGCTCTTGGATCACATCACCACGCATGCCGTCACCGGAGCTTCCTTGGAAGGCTTTGCTTGCTCGATACGGTGTGTGCGGGTAGTTGTGAGCGTAGTAGAGAAAGAATGGTTCCTTTCTTTCGTCCTGCGTGCGGATGACGCTTGTCACACGATCGGTGTAGAGACGGGTCAGGCGCTCGAGCGGTGTTTTGGAAAACAGCTCGACTTCGTTTTCAAAAAACGCTGGCGAGTGGCTGAAGTTGCAGGGCATGCCGTAGTAGTGATCAAACCCTTGCTGACTTGGTAGGAATTCCGGCTCGGTACCAAGGTGCCATTTTCCGACCATGTATGTCGCATAGCCAGCTCGCCGAAACTGCTCGGCGAGTGTGGTTTCGTTCGGATGAAGGCCCAAGAACCAGTGTGCATCTCGTTTGGGATTGATGCCCATGTAGAGACCACATCGTTGTGGATAACAGCCGGTCAAGAAAGCTGCTCTCGACGGCGAGCAGATGGATGCACCAGTGCGGAACTGTGTGAAACGAAGTCCATTTCCGGCTAAACGGTCGATGTGAGGCGTCTTGACTTTGGTCGCTCCGTAGCAACTGAGGTCCGAGTAACCCAGGTCGTCCGTCAGCATGAAGATGACGTTCGGCCTTGCGGATTCTGACATGGCATGCCGCGCCGCCGCGAGCTGCGACGGCTTCACTTGGGTGCTCGCCCGCTCATTCATGGGGGCTTCTGATTTGCTCCCTTTCTTTGGGGGCGTTGGGGCGCCGTCAGTCGTGTCTGTGTCGCCTTTGACCAAGTAGCTTTGCAGGAGTTCCTCCAGCTTCTTGGCAACCTCGGGTTCCTGTCGGTAAAGATTGGTGGCTTGCGAAAGGTCACGGTCCAGGTCGTAGAGCTGAGCGGGCGGAGCGTCTTTCTTGATTCGGCCTTTCTCAATGTCGCTATTCGTGTACCCCGCGTAAGTGATCGCGGCGGGGCCACCGAAAGCGTGAGCGCCCCGTTTGGCAGCCGTGAACCCGCCGCTGCCTTGTGCTCCGATGTAGATCCAGTTGTCTTTGCGAACCGCCAGATGCGTGGGTCTATTCGGGGCAAGAATCAGATGATCCCGGAGGGGTTCAGCTGGATCTTGCGTCATGGCCGGAAGCACATTCACACTGTCGCGTCCTTGACCTGTTCTCAGATCACGACCTGTTAAGGCCGCCAGTGTCGCGATCAGATCAATGTTGGAGATCAGTTGATCCGAGACGGAACCGGACCGGATGTGTCCGGGCCAACGGGCGATGAAGGGAACACGGTGACCACCTTCCCAGGCACCAAACTTGAATCCAAGCAGCTGACCGTTGAGACGGTGTCCCGCGTCCCAAGCATTCTGACCGCCGACGTTGAACATGCCGCCGTTGTCGCTGGTGAAGATAAGCAGGGTGTTATCAGCAACTCCTTTGCTCTCGAGCGCTTGCATCACTTCGCCCACGATCCAATCGAGTTCGTGGATGAAGTCGCCGTATGGGCCACACCCACTGGTACCCTGAAACCGGGGCGCTGGCGTGAAAGGATGATGAATATTGGTGGTCGCGAGGTAGAGGAAAAAAGGGTCTTCGCCGCGCGTTTCAATCCATTCCACCGCTTTGCCAGTCAACGTGGTGCCAACCGCCTCGTCGTCGTAAAGGGAATGGGCTGCATCCGCGCCGCCAATCTGGCTCAACCCCATCTTTTCGAAGAACTCCCTCGTCTTCGCACGTTTTCCAAAAACGAAAGGATCATCATCCACCAATCCAACCACATGATGGTCTTCCACGTAAACAAAGGGTGGATGGCTGTTGACGACCGGCACACCGAAATAATGATCAAAACCAACCTCCAGCGGCCCCGGTTTAAGTTCCCCATTCCAGTCAGGCGCGCCCTCACCGAATCCCAAATGCCACTTTCCGATGCATGCCGTGTCGTAACCGGCGTCCTTCATGACACTGGCTGCGGTCTGTTGCTTTGGGGCGATGACCAAGCCCGTGCGCAGAAAGACGGGCTTTGTAAGGTTTCTTCGATGCGGGTACTCACCCGTGAGTAGCGCATAGCGTGATGGCGTGCAGACGGCGGAGGCCGAGTGTGCGTCTGTGAAGCGTCGGCCTTGCGAGGCCAAACGGTCGATGTTCGGCGTTTTGACCTTGGTGGCCCCGTAGCACCCGAGATCTCCATAGCCAAGGTCGTCAGCAAAAATCACGACCACGTTGGGTGGAGCATCTGCCGTCGAAACACTCTGCCAGCAGCACAGCAGACCAAAAATCAGCCACGATCTCATTGCACACCATCCTGCTTGTCCGTCTCACCCGACACTTGCTTTCTCTTGCCCTTCTTCTTCTTTTTCTTGGGTATGCTCACGAGTCGTTCCGCTGACAAACGCGTTTGAATCTCGGCAAACTGATTCCTGATCGTGACTTCCGGATTGGAAAGCTCTGGCTCACTGAGGAGCGTGCCTTCGAACGGACCGGCGTAGCGAGTCAGTTTGCCGTCGTCACCGTTTGTTTTTGTGAGCAGCGAGTACTGCTTGTTGCGGACGATGACTTTCCCCCCGTACCAGATGTGGATCCAGTCCTTTTGCCGAACGCCTGTTCTGTTTTCAAGGATCGGAAGGATACTCTTCCCATCACCGGGATAGGCATCTGGCAGATCCGCTCGGCCGACATCGCACAGAGTGGGCATCAAATCGCAAAACTCGACGAGGTCATCTGCTACGCGACCAGGATCTAAGATTCCTGCCGGCCAGCTCGCAATCATCGGGACTCGCGTCCCTTCATCCGTCATGGTTCCCTTGCCCCCCACCACCTCTCTCCCATTCCAGGGTGTCACAATCGGGACGTCCGTTCCATTGTCTCCCGTGAAGATGACCAGCGTGTTTTCTCGAACACCCGATGACTCCAGCTGGGCAAGGAGTTGTCCAACCAACTTGTCTGCATAGCGGACCATGTCTCGAAAGTGGCGTTGCGGATCGTTTAGGTCCCCTTTGTAGGTGGTCGACCCCAGACGCGTGGGATCCCAGTCGTTGGAGTCGGGCGTGGGATCGAACGGGCAGTGAGTCAAGATCATGGGGTAATAGACGAGGAAGGGCTCCTTCTTGTTTTCTTCAATAAACTCACAGATGAAATCCGTGCAGATCTGCGGTCCGTATTGTCCATCCACATAGTCACGTTTGTCTCCGTTGAATTCCAGAAGCGGATTAACGAACCGGCGATCGTACGTGACCTTGTCCTGCTTTGTCCGTCCACTGCGGGTGTGCTGCCACAGGCAGGACTTTTCAAAACCGAAGTGTTGGGGTGAGTCTACTTGCCTGCCCAACTGCCATTTGCCGGCGATGCAAGTCGCATAACCCGCGGCTTTCAGCTGGTGTGCAAAGGTGGTTTGCGAGCGATCGAGCACACCAAACTTGACGTAGTTTCGTACGTTGTATTGCCCTGTCATGATTTTGGCGCGTGACGGGGTGCAAAGCGGATTGGCAAAACAGTTCGTGAAGCGAACCCCCGTCGATGCAAGCTTATCGAGATGCGGCGTCTCGCAGGACTCATTGCCATTGCATGAAAGGGCTTCAAAACCCATGTCGTCCGCTAGGATCAGGACCACGTTTGGTCGATCGCTGGCACGCGCGAGCTCGAACACACTGGCAAGCGACCATGCCAGCATCGCGACTAGAACAACGGGGATCTGTTTCATGATGGAGGCATGCAAGGGGTTGCTTGACGAAAGAAGGGTCTTACTTTGCCAACGGCCTGGGATTGTCAACGAACGCGGCCGGCCGATTGTTCTGGGCCATGTCATTGGCAAATTCTTTGAGCAGGACGTCTAAGCGGTTTGCCACTTCGGGATATGATTTGAGAACGTTCTTCGTTTCTCCAAGATCGCTTTCCAGATTATAGAGCTGGGACGGTTTCCCTTTGTTGACATGCAGCTTCCATGGTCCTGATCTGACCGCCGACAATGTGTTGCCACGATGATAAAGGAAAGCTTCGTGGGGTGTGCTCGCCTCCCCAATTAACGTGCCGCGAATGTCCCTGCCATCGATCACGCGGTCTTGGGGAATCGCCGCGCCTGCGAGCTTGGCGAAGGTCGGCAACAGGTCCATCGTGGTCATCAGCTCGTTGTTGACCGTGCCGGAGGGAATCCTGCCGGGCCAGCGAACCACAGTTGGTTCGCGCATGCCACCTTCGAACGTCGTTCCTTTGTGCCCGCGCAGCGGTCCCGCGGTGGCATGCAATGAGTTTCGCGGCGGTCCATTGTCGGAGGTGAAAAGCACGAGAGTCTTTTCGTCGAGTCCATGCTTTTGGAGTGTGTCCAATATCTCACCGACCGACCAATCGATCTCAGCGAGGGCTTGTCGATGCAGGTGCTCGCGAGCGCGATAGTCGATGCTTCCGTGTTCCTCCGACAGCTTGGCAAGGGTCGCGTGATCCACCCCGTCCATGAAGGGTGGCGACACATGCAGCGGTGCATGCGGTATCGGGTGAGGCACGTAGAGGAAGAAGGGTTGATCCTTGTTGTCTTCGATAAAACGCACCGCACGTTCTGTAATCCGTTTCGACAGGAAATCTGCATTCGGATCCATTTCAATCACGGAATTGTTCTCGAGCAATGCCAGTGGTGGAAACTGGAAGTGATCTTGGCGCGGATGAAACGGATGGATGTCGTGACTAAAAGGAATACCAAAGAACGTGTCGAAGCCTTGGCGCGTCGGCAGGAACGCGGGTTGGTCACCGAGATGCCACTTGCCGAAGATGCCGGTGCGGTAGCCAGCGGTCTTCAACACCTCCGCAATCGTGATTTCATTCGGATTCAAGCCTTTCGGGTCTCCCGCGAGCAAAACGCCAAAGTTGGATCCTGTCGCCATGTCGATGCGTTTGGGATAGCAACCCGTCATCAAGGCGGCGCGAGAAGGCGTGCACACCGGTGCCGCGACATAGAAGCTGGTCAGTCGGGAGCCCTCAACGGCCATCTGGTCGATTCTCGGTGTGTTGACGTGTTCTGCTCCATAGCAACTCAGATCGCCATAGCCTTGGTCGTCCGTGAAGACGATGACGAAGTTGGGTTTGGATCCGGCTACCAGCGGGCTTGGTGTCTCCGCCTTGCTTGAGGACGCTGTGCTTCTATCTGCGCTTTGATCCGATGTTTTCTGGCTCCTAGAAGCCGAAGACCCTCGATCGAGTGAGACAGAAATCGAGGTCGGATACTCAGCTAGAACTTCCCCATCGAATTCAAAGTGATCCGCCGTGATGTGGCCCCATCCCTTCGTCGAGCGATCCACGATCTTCAAGTAGAGTTTCTTACCGGCGTACGGTTCCAGATCCCATTTCGCATTCTGCATCGATTGGTGATTGACACCTCGAGCTTGAAACAGCTCGGTTCCGTCGAACTGGCACAACGCAACGTAGGTGCTATCGCCACTTCCGCTGCCCACGCGGAATGTCATGAAGCCGCCACTCGCTACGAAGCAGGGCGAGACAAGCACGCCTGTCTGGCTGTCGGATCCCTTTTGGGCACGCGGGGAGGATTCCAGCGTGGTCAGGTAGTGCGTACCCTGTTTGTTGTACTCCTGCTTGTTGTGAAAGAACTTGTCACGACTGCCGATTGGATTAGCAAAGCTTCCCTCAATCACCTTCCAAGGCGCGAGCTGGCCCGATTCGAAATCGAAGGATGCACTGTGTTTGCTTGGTTGGGCCGGAATCCTCTTGGCCGCATTGGCGATTGCCGGCCCAGTAGCAAGACGCCGATCCATGGGTTTCCCGCTTCCTGAACGAGGTTGATACCCCGCTAATATCGCCGTGAGCTCTTCTGTCACTTCGGGCTCGTCCAAGTAGACGTTTTTGGTTTGGCTGATATCGGTGTGCAAGTCATAAAGCTGGGCGGGTGGGGCATCCCTTCGAATCTGCCCGTTTGTGATGTCGCTGTTCACGGAACCGACGTAGCTGACTGCCGGTGGTCCAGCAAAGGAGTGATCACCAGGATTCTTGCCGCGAAACCCGCCACTTCCCTGGTTGGGGATGAACATCCATTGGTCTTTTCGGATCGAGAGGTGTGTTGGCTTGTTCGGCGCGAGAACGAGGTGGTCACGAAGCGGCTCTTTCGGGTTGCTTAGCATCGCGGGAAGCATGTTGACGCTATCGGCGAGCTGGTCCTTGCTCAGTGGTTGTTCGGTCAAGGCCGCAAACGTCGCCAACATGTCGACATTGCCCATCAGTTGATCCGATGTGGTGCCTGGCTCGACCTTGCCAGGCCACCGAACGATGACAGGCAAACGATGACCGCCTTCCCAAATTCCAAACTTGAAACCAAGAAGCTCGCCGTTCTGGCGATGCCCCGCTTTGAAAGCAGCCTGACCACCATGATTGAACATGCCGCCATTGTCGCTGGTAAAAATGACGACGGTGTCGTCGCTCAGACCATTGTCGTCGAGGCAAGACATCAGCTCTCCGACAATCCAGTCCAGTTCATGGATGAAGTCGCCGTAGAGTCCGCATTGGCTGGTACCCTGGAAACGTGTGGCTGGCGTGAAGGGATGATGGATGTTGGTGGTTGCTAGGTACAAAAAGAATGGCTTGTCTTTGTTGGCGTTGATCCATTCCACGGACTTCTTTGCAAACGTGGTGCCGACTTCGTAATCGTTAAAGCGTCTGTGAGCTTCTTTGGCTCCACCGAAGGCGTTGGGGCTGCGATTGGCCGCTTTGGGTGGAAGGGGCGTGATGGGCGTCGTGCCTTTCGCGTTCCGGCCGAGGTACTCCAGTGGATCCGCTGGATCGGCGCCGACGACGCGATCGTTCTCCACATAGACGTACGGTGGAGAGCTGTTCACCACCGGCATTCCGAAGTAGTAATCGAACCCAAGGTCCTGAGGCCCCGGGCGCAAAGCACCACGCCAATCATTTCGCCCTTCACCGAATCCGAGATGCCACTTGCCGATGACGGCGGTGGCGTAGCCGCGATCCTGAAACACGTCCGCGATCGTTGTTTTCTTTGGATCAACGATCAAGGGAGAAGTGACGGGCGCGGGGCCCCATACACCTCGGCCGCTGTTCGCCCTGACAGGGTATTGTCCGGTCAGCAAGGCGTAGCGTGACGGCGTACAAACTGCAGACACAGAATGTGCATCCGTAAATCGGCGGCCTTCTGACGCGAGTCGGTCGATGTTGGGCGTTTGGACTTTGGTGGCTCCGTAACAGCCAACGTCACCGTACCCCAAATCATCCACAAAGATGAGCACGACGTTCGGGGGAGAGTCAGCCTGACTCAGCGGGCAGAGCAGAACTGGCACTAGGCATGCGAAGATGATTGACTTCATGGCTGGTTGTCTGCAGGATCCGTGCAAACCAAAGCGAATGGGGGCGGGATGAGCGACGATAGGACTAGGGGCATCGTCGTGTCGCAGCAAGACACGCGTGCAGGGCAACGACCATCGAGGTGCTGCGTCGAAAGGCCAATGAGTTCACGTGTCGAACCGACAGTATGGACACCATCACGCCGCCGTTCAACGAAAGGGAGCCGGTTTGATGTCGTGATTCGCGACACGGGGATGCTGATTTGCGACAGTTCCCCTTCGTGAGACCTTAGACTAAGTGTTTACCAAGCGGACGCGTTCATTGGATGAGCCGAACGAGTCCCGAGAGACCGAGCGTGGTCAAAGAGAATCACGACCTCCATCGACAAGCGATCAGCATGCGACTCCTGTTCATTTCTTTACTGACGCTACTCGCGTGCGGGGGCACGGCATTGCCGTCGGAGCGTCCGAACGTGCTCTTCATTTCCATCGATGATTTGAATGACTGGGTGGGATGCATGCGGGGACACCCGCAAGCGCTAACGCCAAACCTCGATCGCCTGGCGGCAAGTGGCGTTCTTTTCACCAACGCACACTGCCCTGCTCCTGCGTGCAACCCATCGCGGGGCGCAATCATGACGGGGATCTCGCCCCATGTTTCAGGGCTCTACGACAATAGGCAAAGCATGCGGGAGCGTATGCCGGATGCGGAGCTGCTTCCACGGTATTTTTCGAAGAATGGTTACTGGTCAGCGGGTTCCGGTAAGATCTTGCACTATTTCATTGATGCGTCTTCCTGGGATGAGTACTACCCACCCAAGCAAACCGAGAATCCATTCCCACGCACCTTTTATCCGAAGAAGCGACCTGTGAACTTACCGCGGGGCGGTCCGTGGCAATACATCGAAACCGATTGGGCAGCACTTGACGTTACGGATGAAGCGTTTGGCGGAGACTGGTTGGTTTCAGAGTGGGTTGGCAAGCAACTTTCAAAATCTCATTCGAAACCCTTCTTCCTGGCTTGCGGACTCTATCGTCCGCATGAACCCTGGTTCGTACCTTCGAAATACTTCGAACCCTTCCCGCTGGAAGACATTCAATTGCCACCGGGTTATCGCGAAGACGACCTGGAGGACCTGCCTACCGCGGGAAAAAAACGTGGCCCCAACAGGTACTTCTCTCACATCCGAAGTTTGGGGCAGTGGAAACAGGGAATCCAAGGTTATCTGGCGTCCATCTACTTTGCGGACACGATGCTGGGACGCGTCCTCGATGCGTTGGAGCATGGCCCCAACAAAGACAACACCATTGTTGTGCTATGGAGCGACCATGGTTGGCACTTGGGAGAGAAGCAGCATTGGCAGAAGTTCACGGGCTGGCGGGTTTGTACGCGCGTCCCTTTGATGATTCGTGTACCTCCGGGGGTCCATGGACTTCCGCGGGGAACCGATGCAGGGACCACCTGTGATGCCCCCGTTAATCTACTAGGCTTGTTCTCGACCTTGACCGAATTGTGTGATCTCCCTGCAAAGCCAAGCAACGATGGGCCCAGTTTGGTTCCCCTCCTGCAGGATGCAGCCGCTCCTTGGCCGCACGTCTCCCTCACCTTCCTCGGCCGGCCCGGGAACCTTGGCATTAGCGGCAAACGCTTTCGTTACATCGCTTATGACAATGGTGACGAGGAGCTCTATGACATCGCTTCGGACCGATTCGAATGGAAGAACCTCGCAGCGATGCCCGCCTATGCGAACGAACTCGCGGAAATGAGACAGCGCGTGCCCGAAAGCTTTGCGGATTACGTGAATGCCGACTTGGGTTCGCTACCCCATCTCGATTGGACCGAGACAAAGGGGCTCGTATCCAAATCACTGGCCGGATCCAATCGGTTGACAGATCGTGAGCGTGATGCGGTCAGTGTCGTGATCAGCAACCAATCAGGGGAACCGAGACGAGTGTGCCGTATCCCGCTAGACGGAGCCAGGCAATCGTACGGCACGCTGGAGACCGGATGGACGAAGTCTTATGAAGCGTTGCCCGGCGAGATCTGGCTGGTCAGTGACACAGACGCGAATCCACTTGGCCATTTTCGGGTCGGTTCCGTCCCCGCACGTGCCGTCATCCCCCAATCAACACGCTGACAAGCCGATCGAGATGATGCGACTCTTGTGTTTGACTGGAATGTTCTGGCTCGGCTTCGGCCTCAGCCAGCAGGCAACGCCTGAGGACAAGCAGGCGTCGCTTCCCAAGGGCTATCGGCAGGTCGGTTCGGACAAAGCGGACGTGATCGACAAGCTTTGCAAGGCAACTGCGGAATCGGGCCTGTTCACGGGCGCCGTGTTGGTAGCGGACGGAGGTAAATTCATCTACAGGCAGGGCTTTGGAATGGCCAATCGCGAGTGGGACATCCCAAACGCACCGAATACCAAGTTTCGATTGGCATCGGTGAGCAAACAGTTCTGCAGCATGTTGGTCATGCAGCTAACACAAGAAGAAAAGGTCTCGTTGGACGATAGCATCACGCGTTATCTTCCCTACTATCGAAAAGACACGGGCGTTCGAATCACGCTTCATCATCTTTTGTCGCATCAGTCGGGGATTCCAGACTTCACATCCCGATTCGACTACCGAGGAACGATCTCTCGATCTTCGTACGGGAAGGATGAGTTCATAAGGGAGTATTGCAGCGGTGATCTGCTACACGAACCGGGAACCATCTATAGCTACTGCAATGCCGGTTATTGCATACTCGGTAGGATCATCGAAAAGGTGACGGGAAAGTCGTACGAGCGTGTTCTCAGGGAACGAATTTTCAAACCACTTGGCATGAAGAACAGCGGATACGATCGCAACCAAACGGTGCTTGATCACCGAGCCAGCGGGTACACGTACGGGGCCTTCTCGATCGAGAACGCAGACTACATCGAGATGGATTCAACCCCGGGTGCTGCAGGAGCGATCTATTCCACCGTCGAAGACATGTTCTTGTGGGATCGGGCCTTGTACACGGACCAGTTGCTCACGAGAAAGTACCGGGATCTGATGTTCACACCCAATCGAGATGTTCCTGAAGTCAAGGCGGCAGGCGGCCGTCCCCAAAGCACTTATGGATATGGTTGGCAGATCTTTGAAAGAAAGCATCCCGTCACTCAGCGCCGAACAAAGATCATAAATCACGGAGGCGCGATCAACGGCTTTCGCGCGATGGAGAGTCGCCTGGTGAATGATGATGCCTTTGTGATCATTCTGTGCAATCTGGGAGACAGGCCCGGTGGTGGCGACGTGTGGAATTCCGTGGTGCGGCTTAACACGGCGTTGATTCATATCGTGACGGAGCAACCTTTTCGGATGCCCGCGAAACCGCGGGACACGCTGGATCAACGTCTCTATCAGATGGTTCAATCGGAGGGAGTTGCAGCCACGATCGAGTGGTTTCAGTCAAAAGGAAAGAAAGCCGCATGGGGCGGCTCTCTCGTGCTGGTGGCCGAGAAGCTCATCAGTGACGGATTGGCAGCCGAAGGGCTTCAGCTACTGGAGTATGACGTGGAGATGACGCCGACCAAGGTTTGGCTGATACGCAAGACGGCTCAAGCTTTCCTGGATCATGGAGCTACGATCAAGGCGCGACGCTATGCAGAACAAGGATTGGAACTGCGCCCGGATGACGATCGTTTGCTGTCACTGCGTGAGGAAGCCATGCGAGACTTGGAATTCGCTACGGAGGGTCATTCGGATTGAAGCATTAGCATCGCCGACGCGTAACGTTTTCCGAGAAGCAACTGACTCCTGGCGTCAAAGTGGGTTCCAGGATCCCAGGTCTTGGTTCCATCTGACGAGACGAGTCCAACCGTCGGGTCGTCCGCTGCAACGACGCGTGTCGCGGCTCGAACGCTGTCGCGGTTGCCATTGTCGTATACCTCGCCCACGACGATCGGAAGCTCCGCGTGGTCGAGGTCTTCGCGAAGACGCCGGATGAACTCCGTTAGGCGGCGTTGATAGTCTGCTTGACTGGACTTCGAATCGGATTCCCCCTGATGCCACAGCAGGCCTCGAAGCGCCCACGAATCACCCTGTCGCGACAGTTGCTCCGTCGCCATCGCGATCGTTTCGATGAAATCAGCGTACTGAGGTCCTTGGCTGCGCAAGTCTCCTTTTGTTCCGGGCTTCCAATCTTCTTTCAAACTGGTGCCGCCTTGGGAGCCCTTGATTAACGCTATCTTCTGCTCTGGGGAGTGCTCCATAAGTATGCGTGTGAAACCGATTTCAGGGCCAAAGGTCGACGACGGCAAGTCACCTTTGAATTTGGGTGGAACGCTGAAACCGGTGGACAAAGGACACCAAGTTTGGCTGGTTTGCTTGGCGTTTCGATAAAAGATGATCGCGTTTACGAATGGCAACTGGTCAGCTTCCGTCAAGTCGCTGGCGCTGCCTCGACCGTCCATGTTGGACTGTCCCGCCAGAAGATACACATCGTAGTGTTCTGCGTGAGACATCGATGCGAACGTCAACAGCATGATCCATGGCGCGAACCATAGCTTTCGGAGCGGAACAGGCATTTTGGAATTCATTGAGGGGTGCGTCGGGTTACTTCGTCGGATTCTCGAGAACCCAGATGTTTCGAAACGCGACGGGCGATCCGTGGTCTTGGAGAATGATGGGCGACGTTGGTTGCACTTCCCAGAGGGATCAGAACTTCACCGTGTGAGGCCAGCCGGGAACATCGACGTCGATCGGCTTGCGTTCTTCGTTCATGGGATGAAACTGAATTTGAACTTCGCGTTTGTCTGTGTCGAAGAGAACAATGCCGTATCCGTTGAGGCCATTTCCCGCGCCGTACATCGTCACTTTGTTGCCAAAGCGATCCAGAAAGTCACCCGTGTTTTCGGGAGCACCAGGCAAGCGGTTCTCGCCCTCTTCGAGCGGTTCCCATTTACGGCTTGCGCGAGACGAGAACGACGGCATCGAATAGGCCACGGGACCATCACCGAATTCATCCACCCCATGGCGACAGAGGGTGCCCAGGTGAACGTCGCCATGCAGCATCACGACCGGTGCGTCGCCGATGGCACGAAGAGCTCGGTTCCGCGCCGATTGCGGCCACGCGTTGGAATCCGTATCAGCAGAAGTGGGGGAGTACATGGCGACATGAGCCCACGGGCTTTGCGACAGAACGGCCCCGATCTCCGCTGATTCCTTCAGGTCGTTAGCCCAGTCTCTCAGGAACGCTTCCTGGTCGGGTCCGAGGAGATGCAAATCAGGACGATCCAATTTGGTGCAGTCATAGTCGGGGTCCAGGACCACTTCGATTTCGAAGTCGGTCTTTCTTTCTTCTGGAAATCGAAAATCGGCTGGCGCGATCAACTCCTTGATCACGTCGGACGGTGCGCTCTTGAATTTGCGATCTTCCAGGATTGCAAAGCGAACGCCACCGTATTGCAAAGCGGTGTAGTAGGCACGCACGCCGTCACCGTGAGGCCCTGGGTTGGCTGGGTCGGGCAGGTTCCCCGTCTGTGTGAACTCGGCGGCGTTGACCCAGTCAGGATGCGTCGGGTAGCCGCCCGTGGTGCGTTTTCCGCTCATGCGCACGCCGCCTCGTCCCCATAAGTCGTTGGCAAAAACGTCGTGGTCGTCGGTGATCATGATCGTCGGTCGATCACGCATCAGTTCGCGGAACGCTTCGCCGAATTTGCGGTACTTGATCAGGTAGTTCTTCATCCCTCGAGGAACTTCGGCGGCGATTTGCGCACGAAACATGGGGCTGCCGTAGTCGTTCTCATAAATCTGATCGCCCGAAAAGAAGACAAGATCCGGGTCGTGCGAGATCAATTCGGCGATCGCTTCGGGCCATGGCCAGCCGATGTCTTTGTGACATGAGAGAGCGGCAAGCTTGAGTGTCCCTTTCGGCTCAGCCCGAAACGTTCCCTGCCATTCCGCGTCCCCGCAGGTCACGCGAAAACCTCGTTGTTGATGACGTGGCCACGACTCGATTGTGAACAACGCCGTCGCTGTCAGGCGATCTGCGGACTGAGTCTGCGCAAGTGCCCATTCCTGACTCGCCGCATCCCGCAACCAAAGTTGGACGGTGTCCGGTTCTGCCGAGGAGGTGGGATCCAGGTCCAAGTGAACCAGGAGCTTCATTCGTCCAAGATGCTGACAGTACTGCGTCCACAAAACCTCGGTGCCGAATGCCTGGGAGGTTGCCGTGAGCAGGTGACCGCCAAGACTCACGATAAGGAGCAACGCCATTTTCATTGAGAGACTCACAGCCACGGAAAGTTTTCTCTGGACAGGTACGATTCAACTCACTCGGAAAACGACAACGTCATGCTTTCGATGATGGGTTTCGATTCATTCTCCGTCGAATCGGTGATTCGAAGTTCGACTTGGAATCCGAAACCGGATGGAAGATCGGCGAGATCGAGTTGTGCCGGTTTCTTCGAAATCTGCTTTGCGAAGCCGGGGATATAGTCGTACTGTTCGCGGACATGTGACCAATCGGTCCATTGATCGATCTTTCCATCATTCGTCGTGTCGACGCCGACGCGAGCCTCCACCGTTTCCACCCAAGGTCCTGGGCTGACATAGTCCGTTCTCTGCTGAGTCGCCAAGTAGAACTGGCCCTCGGCAAACGCGATATCAGGATCGGGGTGCCCATTGCCGATGCTGCCACACCATGTGAATTCTTCGTCGATGGAGCTTGCGGTAAACCAGCCAACGCTCATCTGGTGGCCGCCGGCGGGATCATAGTCACCGAAAAGGTAGTACTGTCCACCGATGCAGATCGCTGCCCAATCACCGTAAGCCTCTTGCTCCGGTTCGTGGATCTCGTACTCAGCAATGCTGGTCTGGTAGTTCGCGGGGTCCTCCTTCGCCCAGTGCGGGTGCTTGTAAGTGGCGATCTTGCCTGTTGGATTGGTGCGTTGGTCAACCGGGGGTTTCTGGAAAACGAACCCATCGACTCCGTTGGGACTGACGGCGTGTCCGGCGAGAGGTGAATCCAAGGACCGTTTGTTGGCGCTGATGGGGCTCCAGTCCTCGATGATCACATGCATGTTCCCTTCGAGGTCTCGGATGAAGCCGGCGTCGCTGCCATGGGACGGGTCTTTGACGGCAATTCCCATATTCTTGCCCGGCTCACCGTCGAAAAGATCCTCATCCACATACACGTGTGGGTCTTGGTCGTTGGGAAAGTCGTAGTAGATGTAGACTTGCCCGTCGACCCATTCAGCGCTGGTGACCCACTTGGAAAAACCTTCCGTGACGGGGCCATGGTGCACCCAGTTTTTCATGTCACGACTCTGCCAAGCATGGTAGCCGCCCTTGCCCGGCTTCAGTCCCCCAGGGGCATCAAATTGATTTGCAAAGGGTGTCGTGCGAAGCGCGATTTCGAAGCCGTCAAGTTTCGCTTCCTCTGACTCGAATTTGGACGAACCATTGGTTTGCGCGTTCTTGTTAGGCCGACGCTTGGCGTAGCGGCCGAACATCCAGTAATTCTGGGGACCGATGGTCAACAACACCGGTGCATCACCGAGGTTAGATGGCCCGAGATTTTCAATGGGCGCCCAATTCTGCCACAGTGACGATTGAACCACCGTCAATGCAGTGGCGGAGCGCGGCGCGTCCAAACGTTGAAGCTTTGTCTTGACCGTTGCCACTCGATCGCGCGGCGAAACGGAGCCGTCTTTCACGATGGCACCCTCGACCGACTCCAAACTGCCCTTCCAATCCTCTGGGCTATCAATGGTCCAATCAGCGGCAGCCGATTGATGAGTGATCAAAACAAATGCAACCAGATTGATGAGAAGTGGTTTCATGGCTTTCCTGCAACCAAGGTATGATGTTGTTCGCTGCATTCTGGAGGTGAATCCAATCG
>JBCCYK010000029.1:0-37567 GCA_039189905.1 Planctomycetota bacterium | reverse complement strand
TCGAGAACTCCTCGAGTGGCTGACCGTTGCGTTCGATCGTGTGTTGGATGGTCGCGGGGAAGTAGTTGTGTCCGCCTTGGAGCATGCCGCAGAAATGGTCGAAGCCTCTCTCATTGGGATGAAATCCTTTCCCGATCCCAAGATGCCACTTGCCGACAAGGCCGGTGGTGTAGCCCACCGACTTCAAGTGATCCGCGAGCGTATGCTCATTCGATGGCAACCCCAATAGCTCGGGACGTCCCGCGTAATTGGGTGGCGATTGATTCAGGTTCGCTTGATACCCAAACCGCCGCGGATCGCGCCCCGTTATCAGACCGGCCCGCGACGGCGAGCAAACGGCGCTGGCAACATACGCTTGCCTGCACAACACCCCGGCGTCGGCCAAGGAATCGAGATGGGGCGTTTGCAAGACTTCGCTCCCAAGGCAGCCAGCATCGCCATAGCCCATGTCATCTGCCAACACGATCAGAAGATTGGGGCGTTCCGCCGCAGGGGCGTTGCCGACGACGTAACCGAACAACCAGCTTGCGACGACAATTGTTGCGTGGCTTGAATTGGATAACTGCATTTCAACGAAAACCGAACCAGGAGGTCATGAAGCCGATGCACTCACTCCAGGCAATGGTAATCGGTTCAGCGACTCAAGAGGGCTGCATGGCCGAGATCTTGCCGACATGCTGTGCAAAGGGCTTTAACTCAGTCGGCTCCACCATGCGTCCCAACTGGTTCCTGTAGAAGTCTTGCGTCACATTGCAACACAAAGCGGCGAAATTGCGGAACAGATTGCGCGCGGGAACATCGATGGTGAAAAGCCCCGGTTGTTCCAACTCCCTCGCCGCGTCGATTCGCTCCGTATCGCAAGGATGGCTGTCAAACAATCCGGTCTTCTCGTCTCGCCTTGACTCCGCCAGCACCTCGCGCTCTTTGTGCGAGAGAGTCTTCGTAACCTCCACAATGGTACCGGGAATGTTGTCGAGCAGGACGGCTTCTTGCTGTGCCAGCATGGCCAGACCCGCGTGCGTTTTCTGCTGAGCAAATCCAAGGGTTCGAAGACGCTCTGCAGTCGCGGCGAACGAATCGGAACCTGCCAGTCCCGCTTCCATGCGATCGGCATCAAACTCCATCTGTCGCATCATGAATGAACTGCCGATGTGCGCCACGATCATAAAGCACCACAGAATCCCCCGGCTCAGCCAAACACAGAAACGTGCCAGCAACAAGACGATCGCGAACGCTGATTCGCTCTCCGTAATCGCATCATCCAGCCATTCATCGATCTGGTCACGTTGGTAGACGACTCGCGCGAACCAAGAGTTGATCGAACGCACGACATAGCTTGCTCGCATACCGGCTCCCTGTGCAAAGTGCCCAAACTCGTGCGCCAATACGCCCGCGAACTGACGTGACGATAGCCCAGAAACAAGCGGGATTCCGATGGTCAGAACGAGATCGTTGCCAAACAGACTCTTCAGACCGCTGCCAAAAGAGGCGGATGCGTTCACCCGGCAATCAACATCAATCCGTGTCGGCTTGGGCGAACCAGCCGCATTGCAAATCTCGTCCACCAAGTGAAACAGGACCGGTTCGGATTTTCGCATGATCGACCGGCGGCGAGGGTCCGCGGGCAGGATCATGGAGACAAACAAGGGTTTAACCATGAAAACAACACTGATGCATCCACACACGATGGGGGTTGCATAGATAATCAACATGAAAATCGCCGCACGACCGCGAGGTAGGTAGCTCATCAGTCCGGGAAACACATCGAAGGCATAGACATAAACGCCGTATCCCGCGCCCGCTACCAGCAGAGCGTATGCCAGTGGCATCATGAGCATGAATGCGGCCATCATGGACAGTCCCAGCCGATAAAGAGTGCTGGTGCCGTGATGGGGAATCGTTGTCTTCAGTTGCTTGGAAATGAGCTGATTGAGTTCCGCCAGATTGTCGAGGGCATTGATGCCTCGTTTCTTGGCCGCCTTTTGAGTTGCTTCCTTCACCAGCGAAAGATCAAGCGAACCAAAGTCGATCTCGCTGCCGTCCGCGCTTGGTGCGGACGCACGCCGTGGCGTGGCGGCTTCCGCTGGTGCTGTCCTCACCGCTGGGGCGGCCGCCTGACGCGTTTTCACCTTTTCCGACCCAATGGAACCTTGCGAATCTGCGACCGCCTTCTTGGCGGAAGTTGCGGTTGGCGCAACCTTTGGCATCGCCGAGCCACCGGTTGGGGAAGGCAACACGGGGACCCTCAGCTTCTTTTCGCACTTCGGGCATTTGATGACCTTTCCCGAGTGTGCGAGTGTGACTTTGAGCTTCACGTCACACCCTGGGCATGTCAATCGCTTGGAATCGCTCACTTCGCCCGCCCAGTGTTAGTGCTCTCGTAATCGACACAAAACTCGACGATAGTCTACCGATACTATGGGTGGATACCAAGCAACCCGCTTCAAATCTTAACGGGGAGACCCAACCACACGTTGCTGCCGACGTTGCGTTATTGCAAACAAAAAAGCCCACGCGTGGGCAACGCGTGGGCTGGAAGTGATGGACACAGAACGGAGGTGTGATCAGTCGCGGTAGCCACCACCACCACTTCGCGATCCTTCACGTGAACCGCCTTCGCGCCGCGAGCGTCCGCCTCCACCACCGCGCCCGCCGCGTCGGCGTCGCGGTCGGCTTTCACCGTCACCTTCCTCACCGCCACCGCGTGGTTCGCGTTCGTCTTCGACGGCCAAGGGATCGTCCTCGCCGAGCTCTTCCAGGGCCCGACGTCGACTCAGCTTCACGCGATCGTGTTCGTCGACGTCGATGACCAATACCTTCATCGCATCGCCAACCGAGACAATTTTGTCGAGGCTGCTGATGTATCCACCACTCATTTCGCTGATGTGTACCAAGCCATCGCGACCTGGCAAGATTTCAACAAAGGCACCAAACTCCTTGATGCTGCTCACGATTCCGTCGTAGATCTTTCCGATTTGGACGGTGGCGGTGCAAGCTTCCACCTGCTTCATCGCCTCCATCGCGGAATCCTTGTCGGTGCTGGCGACCAAAACGGTGCCGTCTTCATCAACCTCGATGACCGCGCCCGTGGATTCCTGGATGCCGCGGATGTTCTTACCTCCAGGCCCGATCAAGGCTCCGATCTTGTCGGGCGAGATCTTGGTGCGCATCAAACGGGGCGCCGTCGGGGAAATCTCACGACGGGGACGTGGGATCGTCGTCAGCATCTTCTTCAGGATTTCAATGCGAGCTTCACGTGACTGCTTCAACGTGGCACGAATGATCGCTTCGGAGATCCCCGTGATCTTGAGATCCAACTGAATCCCCGTGATCCCGTTTTGCGTTCCCGCGATTTTGAAATCCATATCGCCGAAGTGGTCTTCGGTTCCAAGAATATCGGTCAGCAAGTGCCAGTCATCGGGGCCATTTTGCACCAAGCCAACCGAGATGCCGGCCACCGGGTTGGTGATGGGCACACCTGATGCCATCAACGCCAGTGTTGCCCCACAAACGGAGGCCATGGATGAACTCCCGTTGGATTCGGTGATGTCGCTGATCACGCGAATGGTGTAGGGGAAATCTTCCGCCGGTGGCAACACCGGCGCCACGCTTCGTTCGGCCAAGGCACCGTGGCCGATTTCCCGGCGTCCTGGGCCACGGATGGGGCGGCATTCCCCGACCGAAAACGGCGGGAAGTTGTAGTCCAGCATGAACTTCTTGCTGTACTCCTCATGCAAGCCATCGACGCGTTGTTCGTCACGCGCCGTGCCGAGCGCAACCGTGATGAGGGCTTGCGTTTCGCCACGTTGGAACATGGCCGAACCGTGAACGCGCGGCAGAAGGTCGGTCTCGCATTGAATCGCTCGCAAGGCATTGCGATCACGTCCGTCGGGCCGGGTTCCGGCCGAGATCAGATCGCGAACCACTTTTTCTTCCAGATCGTGCCAAACCGTCTTGAATCGGTTGACTTCGATCGCGCCCTCCGCCGCCGGGTCGGGAATCACTTCGCCCATGGCTCGGTCGCGAAGTGAGCCAACGGCCTCGCTGCGGGCGTGCTTGCCTTCGGTCTGCATTGCCGTCTTAAAGTCGCCGTAGTACGTCGAAGTCAGACGCTCCAGGAGACCGTCGTCCGCCGGTTCTTCGTAGGGCGTCTTGGTCGGGTTGACCTTTTCGTAAAACTCCTCCTGCAGTTCGATCACCTGCCGAATGATATCGTGGGCGAATTGAATCGCCTCCATCATGTCATCCTCCGCCATTTCGTTGGCGAAACCTTCGATCATCGCGACCATTTCTTTGCTGCCGCTGACGATCATGTCCAATTCGCTCGCTTCCAACTGGCTTTGCGTCGGGAAAGCGACCAGTGCTCCGTCCACTTTGCCCACGCGAACGTTGGCCAGCGGGCCCTGGAAGGGCAAGGTACTGATGTGCAGCGCGGCGGCCGCCGCGTTCATGGCCAAAACATCGCCGTCGTTTTCCAAGTCGCTGGCCATGACAAAGGCCTGGACCTGCACTTCGTCCTTGAAACCCTTGGGCCACAGAGGGCGAATGGGGCGATCCATCAATCGCGCGCTCAACGTTTCCTTTGTGCTGGGACGCCCTTCGCGTTTGAGGAAACCCCCGGGAAATTTCCCGGCCGCGGCCAAACGCTCACGGTAGTCACACATCAACGGGAAGAAATCGATTCCGGGGCGAGGCGAACCCGTCGCCACCGCAGCCAAGACGACCGTTTCCCCGTATTGAGCAATCACGCTCCCGGCAGCCTGCTTTGCAAGCTGGCCCGTCTCGAACGACAAGACCGAATCACCAATTTTTCGCTCGACGCGAACCTTCTGTACACTCACTACTTCGTTCCTCTAACAACAGACTTCACTAACATCCATCCACATTCCACCAGCAAACCAACGCGATGCGATCAACTCGCTCGCACGACTTCACGCCCGTGGCCACCCTTCTAAAAACCCCAAGAACCAACATCGCTCGAAGCGATCCGAAGTCCTGCTGACGGTTCGAAGTGGCCACACGGCTGGAGGCGCGTGACAACAAGAACTCACCCACAACGGAGTGAGCCTACGACTCCAGAGAGATTTTAGAGGCGGCACACAAGGTCCAAAAATCGAGCCTGGTGCCAAAAGCCTAAACGCGACGGCATGCAATGCCGCCTTCTGATCAACGGAATTCAACCCGGGGTCCTATTGATTCCAAGGGCAATCGTTGAGAGTAGGCCCGCAACTGGAGAGGACGCGTGGGTCGTTGACGGCGGCCGCGGCCACGCCGACGACCAACGGGATCCACTATTTACGGATACCAAGCTTGCCGATGATATCGAGATAACGTTGTGGGTCTTCCCCGCGAACGTAATCCAACAAACGACGACGGCGGCTGACGAGCCCCAGCAAACCACGACGCGACGCGTAGTCTTTCCGGTGCGTTCGCATGTGCTCTGTCAAACCATTGATACGCTCGGTCAGGATCGCAATCTGCACTTCCGGCGAACCCGAGTCACCCTCGGTGGCACCGTGTTCCTTGATAACCTCTACCTTGCGTTCTTTCGAAATCGTCATGCCGGCAAATGCTTTCTGTAAATCCTGTCGCACCTTCTGAAATTCTCTGAATGGCGGAGGATTCTAACGTCGGGCGCTTGCAACGCAACGTCAAATTGCCCAGCGACGGCCACAAGCCGAGGGTTTCTTGCGGGCGACCGTGCTCGCTGGCTCAAGACCAACGGCTTCTCAAGACGCCCAAAACGATCTCGGCCTGTTTTTCCGGCGTCATTCCCTCCGCGTATTCCAAGTGGATTTCCGGTGATTCGGGTGTCTCATAGGGATCGCTGATGCCCGTGAAATGCTTGATTTCCCCTGCCAAGGCCTTCTTGTAGAGCCCTTTCGGATCGCGTTGCTGGCAGATGTTCAGTGGCGTGTCGACGAAGACCTCCAAAAATGAATCCGATCCAACGGCCGCTTCCACCGCTGCCCGCACGCGATTCCGGTCCTTGCGATAGGGGCTGACGAACGCTGCCAGGGTGATCAACCCGGCCGACGCCATCAACGCGGCGACGGCACCAATGCGTCGGATGTTCTCTTCCCGATCAATCGCGCCAAATCCCAGGCCGAAACGCGATGCGAATTCCGCACCATGCTCGGATTCCAGAGCAGACGGGGGCGCGCACAGTGCGTGGCGCAGGTTGTCCCCGTCGAGCAGAATGGATGCCCGTCCTCCACGATGCAGCATTTGGTCGACCACGTTCGCAATCGTGCTCTTGCCGCACCCCGACAGGCCCGTGAACCACACCACCGATCCCCTCTGTCCCAACAGCGAAGCCCGCTCGGTGACGCTGACGGCCTGATCGTGCCAAACGATGTTCGTCCGGATGTCCTTGCGATCGCGGGGGCCTACGGCCGGGTGCGCTTCGTTGTTCATCGAACCCTTCTCATTCTTGTCGTCTTAACCTCACCCCGCAGGTCCCGTCGTCAATCACGCCGATCTCAAACGCCGTATCGAGCTCGAAAGCAACGACGGTGCGTCCATCCCAAACGCGACAGGCTCTCGTAACCACTTGCCTCGCATGTGCGGGCGTAGTGTTCTAGGACTCCACCATAGTCACGCAGGGGCTCCGCTCCCACGTCCCACCCCGCCGCCATGGCCAGTCGCAGCGACTCGGTCTTCAGGCCCCGTGCCAGGGCCGTCTCGCTCGACCTGATCAACCAGCGAGTCAAATCTTGCAGATCGCAACCTTCATCAGAACCAACCAGCCGGTCGACGTACTCATGCATCCAAGCGGATGGATCGACATTCACAAACGCCGCGTCTCCAGAAACATCGTCGGTTTCCGCGTTGCGGTTCCAACCAGTCACCGGTAACCGATGCAGTGCCGATAGGCCTCGTTCCTCGCCACTGCCATCGGGCGTTGCCCACACATCGGCACCCCAACCCGTCCACCGATTCGTCGGATGAAGCGGGAACTTGACGGCGGCATCGTTGCCAGAAGTCGCCCAACTGGTCTTCAGGCGAACGCTTTGGTCGGTGAATCGACTGCAGAGGAGGGCACGGGTGAAGTGCCTGGATGCTTCTTGAGTGCTTCCCCGGTGCATCGCGTCCTGCCCAAGCAGTTCGTGCGGCCAGGCCAACTCGCCGAAACGCTCGGCGGTGGTTTCAACACGATTTCGCAGGCAGCGGTCGAGTACCCAGGCAGAGTCTCCCGCGTCATGCGGCGTCGCGTGGATGGCTTCCTGACAAACCACGGCAGCATGACTCAAATCCCTCTCGTGAAACGCGGCCACCAAGTCGGAGCCCGCGAGTGGTCGCATCACCCTTGCCGCGTCCCCTAGCTGCTGCTCCATCCACGACTCGATCGGTGATGCGCCCCAGGCGTGCGTTTCTGCTGTCTCTTCGGATGATTCCGCCGGATCGGCATGGCGAACCTCTCCCGATGGCAGTCGCCTCACAGACCAATCGAATAACAAGGCTTCGGCCAAGCCATCGCCCCAGGGCAACCAATCACCTCCGCCGTGATACCAATGAACCACATCCGTTGGCACCAAATCACCGAACGTATCTCGACAGGACTGGCTTCCCAGCTGACCGTCCGGATCCGTCAATCCCACCCGTAGGCACAGCCAGTCGCCCTGATTGTTGCCCACCAAGGGCAAGAAATTGGGTGGCATCAAAGGCGGCCAGCACGGCTCCGGTGCATCGTCCAGCAATACTTTAGGAGTAACGGGGTGACAGAATTCGCCCCAGCGCCACGACTGCCAGGCAACTTCGTCAAACCACGCCGACAGTTCGGCACTCCACTGCAGCGCATACCGCTCTCCTAGGAGCTGGGACCAGCGCCGATTCGCGTGCGGTGAAGAGGAGGAGACAGACAAGACGGGCAACGTGGGCCACGGGAGGCGTGTAGGGCCGAAGAATCCTGCGTGTACACGATAATCAGGCAACCGGAAGTTCGGGAACCGAAATCAACAGACAGTGGTCACGCTCGAACTACGCCAACGTAGCCAGCCCACATCCGGGAACGCAAGAGACAAGGCTCGATTCAAATCGCAGCAGAACGCGGGTCACGCCGAGGTATCAGTCCACGGTGCCGATGTCTTCGTCAAGGGCGTCCAGGATCAGCTTTAATTCCGACTCCTCATGAGCCTTGAACTCGTTAAGGAACGCCTCAAAGCGATGCATGACCTTTTCTTGAGCGGTGGTCACTTCGGGAATCGCCCCCTCAACACTCGGTTCCCCGACACTGGCCTTCTCGGCCGTTTCAACCAGGTGCCGCATCGCTTCAAAGAGCCCCGTGTGTTGCGATTTCAGCGACAAAGCAACGGAGTTCAACGAGGCATGCGCGTCGTCCACCAGGTCAAAGTAGCCGTAGGCCTCCTCCAAACCAAAGTGCAGCGCAAGTTGATCACGAAGGTCCGCCCAGAGCTGCAGCAACTCCGGCCAATGATGGGCCGCCGCCTGCTCGGTTCGCATCAGCACATCGATCCGATCAAACAGGATCTTTAAATCGCGGTTGTCGTCCTTGATGTCCTTCAAGAATGCGGCGTTGACCGCCAGCCGCCCGCCCGTCAAAGACTGCTCCGCCATCATCAATCTCCTTTGCTCGCAAGCGGCAATCGAAACGTCACGTTGCTGCCTCGGATCCATTTGTCTCTCAGAGGGTCTTTTCAGAGACAAACGGCCGCGTCAACGGAAGATCCACCGGCGTACAGGTGACACCCCACAGTATACCGCAGTTTTCCTCTTGCTGTTGCCAAACACGTTTTGGCAGACTCCGGCGGGATCCGATTGCACCCTACGTGCCCTCGTTGGTCAGCGGGAATCAACCGGATTCCATGACTTCGCCGTTCCCAGACTGACGCAAGGATGCTGACATGGCCTTCGGACCGCTGCCCGATTTGATTGACGCGCCCGTCGAACGGCTCTACGAGGTCTATCTGCAGACGATGGAGCGAGATCACGCGTTCCGTTTGCAGGCGATCTACGGGGACCAGCCCGTTCCAGAAGGGTTTCACGAACTCCATCCCATGTCGCTCGACGACTTCGTGAAACGCGTCCGCAATCATGAATCCGCGCCTCAGTACGCCACCGGACTTCGTCGTCAAATCGCGCGCCAAGCAGCGGCTTACGGGGTCGACGTGAATGCCATTGTGACGAAGACAATTCCAACGCGTCACGCGGCTTGAAGTTTCGATCGACCATCATGCAAACGCTTCTGTCGATTCTCCGCGCGACGCACTGTCGCAGTGTGCATCACCACTTTGCCGTGGACGCGCTGCCGTTGGTGGGTACCCAGCCTGGAAAACGCCTGGTTCAGCACCTGTTGCAGCACAACCATCGATACCTCACGGGCGCGAAAGATCCCGACACGCGTTTTCGAGACTTCCAGAATCACGTTGTGCACGTCGACGACGGTTACTGGGGAGGCGCCCCCCGTGTCGCCCACCAATGGTACGACCGCCTGCAGAAATACCTGAGCCAAAATCGCTTTGACGACGCGGCCCACGCCGCCGGAGTGCTCAGCCACTACTTCACCGATCCCTTGCAACCCCTTCACACCGCGCAGAGCGCGGTTGAAGCCGTTCTGCATCGACCGATTGAGTGGTCGGTGAATCGGAACTATCACAACCTGTTCCGGGCGTGGCGGCAAGACTCGGAACGCGTCCTGTTCCGGCTTTCGGATCGCCCTGGCTGGTTGGGCGATGCGATCCTGCAATCGGCACGATTCGCCAATCGGCATTACGAAACGTTGCTGAACCACTATGACCTGGCCGTTGGCCGCAGTCGGCCCGCGGAAGGCTTCGACAAACGCGGCAACGAAGTCTTGTCTGACCTCATTGGTTTGGCGATCACCGGATGGGCACGCGTCTTGGAACGAGCCGCCCGCGATGCCGAGCAGCGTCTTGGAAACCCACTTCCGAAAGCAAGCACGTCGGTCGCCGCGGTTCTGGCCACCCTGCGTGTTCCGTCCCGTGTGTGGCTGCGCCGCATCGAAGACCGACGCACGCGCTCCAAAGTGGCCGCGCTGGTTGACGAGTTTCATCGCACAGGAAAGGTCGTCGAAAACCTCCCCAGCGAAGTTCGCGTCGTCGGCATGGTGCGATCCATCGCGGAACGCGAACGCGAGTACAACGCACAACGCAAGCAACTGCGAGAGTTGCACTCGCAAGTCGTTGCCGGTGACCCCAAACCGCCGCCAACCGAGGTAGAGGAGTCCTTGCGGATCGCACCGGAGATCACGCCGACGGAAGCCCCTCCTCAAATCCTTGCCTTCGAGACCCCTGACGACGCGATCCGCTTGCACGTGCACGATCCTTTGGTCGATGCACCCTCGATCGGCCCCAAGACAGCGGCCAGGTTTGCCAAGCTCGGTATTCACCAGGTCGGCGAGTTTCTCGCGACCGACCCGCCCACCGTTGCAAGCCGACTGGACGTGTCTTGGATTACTTCGGACACCGTCCACGCGTGGCGCTGCCAGGCCATGCTCATGTGCTTGTTGCCACGCATGTTGGCGCGTGAATGCCAGCTGTTGGTTGGGGCGGGGTACCCGACGTTGCAGTCCATCGCAACTGCCGATAACAGCGATCTCCAGCGCGATCTGGACACCTACGCCAGTACAAACGCGGGGGCGCGTCATCTGCGCGGCGCCCAGCCACCGACCTCCGAGCGAATCAGTGGGATTCAGACGGATGCCGCCCACGCGTTGGTGAAGCAAAAGCGGCGCATGGCCAACCAACGCGCGCATCAGGGTTCCCCCGCCGAGGCAGCCTGAGTCTCCAGTGCATCCATGCCCTTGCTTCGCTGTTCAATCGACAGTGGCAAAATTCAGTCATAACCCGAAGCGTCAGCGAGGCACGAGTCGACATTGATGCTGTTGCAAGGTGTCCTCGCTGACGCTTCGGGTTGTGATTTCGATCTAATCGACAAGCCTCCAAATCTTTCGGCTTTCTAGCGGGCGGCCTCAGGCGTTGATCACGCTGGTAGCTCAATCACCAAGTCGCCGAATCGTCCTCGGTCATCATGGTCATGCGAGATGTGCAGGATGGTGCATGGATGCCGCTGGCGATGCTCGTCCAACAACGATTCCATTCGAGAACGCATCGCGGCGTCCAACGCTGCGAAGGGCTCGTCGAGCAGCAAAACGCTTGGCCGCATCATCAAGGCGCGACCCAACGCCACGCGTTGTTTCTGTCCCCCGCTCAGTTCATCGGGACTTCGCTCCAACAGATCCGAAAGGAACAGCTGGTCGCTCATCTCGCAGACGCGTTCCTGCCAATGCATCCAGCCGCGCTGCGTTCTGGGCGTCCGCCAACCGAGCCACTTGCCCGATGAAACCCGAACGCCAAACAAGAGGTTCTCCCTGACTGTCTGAGTTGGCATCAGCACGGCGTCTTGTGGCACCAATCCAAGGGCCCGATCCGCGGGATGAAACGCCGTTACGTCCACGCGACCTAGCAGGATGCGGCCGCGGATCACGCGGCGCAGTCCTGCGATCGCTTCGACAATGGTTGTCTTCCCGGCCCCTGATGGCCCGACCATCATCGCGTGCTTTCCCTCAGGGACCTGGAACGTCACCGGACCGATCTGTTGCTTCCCGGCATCGACGATCAAGGTTTCCAACTGGATCATGGACGGACTCCCTGCCGACGCTGGCGAAGCCCCAACAGACGGCTTCCCGTCAGCACGCACACCGACAACGTGATCAAGACCATCGAAACCGCGACCGCCGACTCCAGATCACCCACGTTCAACTCCAAATAGATCGACGTGGCCAAGACTTCCGTCCGGTGTCGCATGGCGCCGGCGAACACCAGCAAGGGGCCAAACGTGCCAACACACCTCGCCCACGCGAGCGCCGCAGCCGTCACCATGGCCGCTCGTAATCGTGGCACAGTCACCAGCCAGAAGGCGCTTGCCCGCGAACACCCCAACGTCAACGCGAATCGTTCGGGTCGCACATCGCACTGGTGGAGCGCCGAACGTAGCACCGGGACCGCATAGGACACGGCGATGACGAAGTGTGCCAAAAGTACCGCAGGAGCCTGATAGACAACTTGAGCTGCGATGGGCCTCAATGCCATCGTCTGAAACAACACCAGCAGGCTGAGACCCAAGACGAGCGGCGGCATCACGTGAGGAAGATCAAGGATGGCATCCAAGAGCGATCTTCCTGGAAACTCGAAACGCGACAGAACGATCGCGAGCGCCAGGCTGAACACCATGGCCATCGCCGTCGCCGCGGTTGACGAGACCAACGTCAACCCGATCGATGCCTGAATCTCAGCCCGGGCCAATACGCCCAGGATCGCCGGCGGTGAGGTGTAGGTTGCCAACGCGACCACCATCGCCAACAACAGAATCACATAGGCACCCGCCAGCGTGCCGACGATCAGATAAGGAATCCAGTCTTTGGGACGCGAAGAAACGCCACTCGACTCGTCTCGCCCAGGTGACGACGATGTGGTCACGCTGACACCGAATGCATCGCGTCGGCAACGGTCTGGATCCCCGCTCCCGACAACACATCGATCGAATCCGGATGCGTACGAACAAACGCAAGAAACTCTTCCGCGAGGATCCGGTTAGTCGTAACATTTAGAACAGACGCTTGCACCCGAGACACATGGCTCCCCAATCGTCGGTCGGCAATCGCGACCAGTTCTTTCTGCTGCATGGCCACACTGTGCCAAACGACGCCAACGTCGGCGCTCCCGAGCGCCACCGCGGACGCCACGGACCCCACCGTGGGCATGAAGACACCGTTGGTACTGACATTTTCGAGAACAGCGTCCCAAAGGCCTTCGCGCCGAAGCAAATCGCGTGTCACACGGCCGATGGCCGCCTGCTCCGGGTGCGCCAGCGCCACGCGTAGGCTCGGGCGAAGCAAATCGGAAATTCCCTCAATCGATGTTCGTCCGGTCCGACGATGGATCAACACCGGACTCAAGACGCCCAGAGTCATCGCGCTGTCGCAAATCCCGCTGCGCGACGCCATGGCAAGATACGACTCGTCCGCGGCAATGTAGATGTCGCCCATGCCGGTCAGTTGCACCTGACTAAGCAAGGTGTTTGAACCGCCAAACTGCAAATCAACTCGCGTGCCCGTTGAGGCACGAAATAACTGGGCGATCGTCGTCATGGGGCGGCGCAACACGGCAGCACAGTGCACAAACAGACGCCCCTGAATCACACTCCCTTGTCGTTTCCGGCAGCCTGTTGGCGCGACGAGAGCGCCCCCAGCCAGAAACGCGATCGCCATCCGCTCCAGAATCCGGCGTCGCGACGAGCGGGTGTCAACAGTGAGTCGGATACGATCAGCCGGCATAAGGGGACATCGCGACAGTCAATCAAAGAAACAACACCGGGCACTCGGCCATCCACCTCGCCTTTGGAAGGAGCCGCGCGGGTGCCATGAAGGTTGGGCCGTGCCCGCTCACGGATCATATCAAGATTTCGTGAACAACCCGAGCTGGCTCGACACCGGTCAGGCGCGCGTCGAGGCCCTGGAATTTTGCCGTGAATCGCTCATGGTCGATCCCGAGCAAATGGAGCAGCGTGGCATGAAAGTCGCGTACATGCACTGGTTTGTCGACAATGTTGTAGCCGAACGGACACGTTTCACCGATCGACACGCCGGGCTTCACGCCCCCTCCAGCCATCCACATGGTGAAACAACGCGGGTGATGGTCGCGCCCGTAGCTTGTGGCGGTGATCTTCCCTTGAGAGTAATTCGTTCGTCCGAACTCACCGCCCCAGATCACCAAGGTGTCGTCCAGCAACCCACGCTGTTTCAAATCGGCGAGCAGCCCGGCGGATGGTTGATCGGTCTCCTGACACTGGCGTTTGATCCCGCTGGGGAGTCCACCATGCTGATCCCAGCCCTGGTGATACAGTTGAATGAATTTCACGCCTCGCTCAGCCAAACGTCGGGCGAGCAAGCAGTTGGCGGCAAAGGTTCCCGGTTTGGATACGTCCGGGCCATACAGATCCAAGGTCTCTTGCGTTTCATCGGCAATGCTGGTGACATCCGGGATGCTGGACTGCATGCGATAAGCCATCTCGTACTGCGCGATACGCGTGTTCAATTCCGGGTCCTCCATCGCGTCGCGCTGCAGGGCATGCAACGCCTGCAAACCATCCAACATGCTTCGCCGACTGGCGGAGGAGATCCCTGGCGGGTTGTCCAGGTACAACACCGGTTCCTTCCCGGCGCGGAACTGCACGCCTTGGTATCTTGCGGGAAGGAACCCGGCGCCCCATAAGCGGGAATACAGAGGTTGCCCGCCTTTCCCTTTGGTGATCATCACCACAAATGCCGGCAGGTCTTCATTGTCACTGCCGAGACCATACTGCGTCCAAGCACCGATGCTGGGGCGTCCCGCGATTTGATTCCCCGTTTGAAAGAACGTGATCGCCGGGTCGTGGTTGATCGCTTCCGTGTGCATGGACTTGATCAACGCGATTTCGTCTGCCTGCTTCGCGGTGTGGGGCAACAACTCGCTCATCCAAGCACCGCACTCACCGTGCTGCGCAAATGAAAAGGCGGAACCGGCCAAGGGCAACACGGCTTGATTGCCGGACATCCCTGTTAGACGCTGTCCCTGTCGTACCGACTCCGGCAACGGTTCGCCCTGACGCTCGTTGAGCAGGGGCTTGTAATCGAATGTCTCGAGGTGGGACGGCCCACCGCTCTGAAACAGGTAAATGACTCGTTTGACCCGAGGCGCGTGATGCGTGGGATTCAGCGTGCCTTGGGTGGCAACGCCTGGGCCCCAGTGAGACGAGCCATCCAGACTGCTCGCCAAACTCTTTCGCGCGGATGCGTCACGCAATAACAACTCCGTCGCTGCAACGCCCCCCAATCCCATGCCAGCCTGGAACAGCCAGTGCCGACGATTGTCTGCGCGAGTCATGCGTGTCACCTCTTCATCATGGTTTCGTCGTAGCTAAAAAGCATTTCGACCACCACACCTGTCGCAGCCACATCGGATGCGGGCAAACCCGTCGCCGCGGGACGGTCGCCCAGAGACACGAACTTGGTTGCATCCTCCGGTCGCTTTTCGAACATCGCGAGTTGGTCACGGTAAAGACGCTCCACAATCGCGCGCTGCTGCCGACTCGGTGGGCGACCAACCAAGCGCCGGAAAACGTTGTCCCAGCGTTCCAGGGTCGAATCAGAGCTTGGGAATTCCGCCACCAACTGCTCGGCCAACACACGTGCCGCTTCGACATACTGAACATCGTTGAGGAGCACCAACGCTTGCAAAGGCGTCGTCGTCAGCTCGCGTCGCGCCGTACAGGTTTCACGACTGGTCGCGTCAAAGGTGAGCATGGCAGGTGGCGGAGCCGTTCGTTTCCAAAACGTGTACAGGCTCCGGCGATAGAGACCCTCTCCCTGTGACTGTGTGTAGCGTTTCCCGGTGCCTGATTCTTTCCACAAGCCCGCCGGCTGGTATGGCTTCACGCTGGGCCCCCCCACTCGCTGCACCATCAACCCGCTGGCATACAAGGCCACGTCACGGATTTGTTCCGCCGACAAACGATGCTTGGGTCCGCGTGCGAGCCAAACATTAGCTGCGTCACTCGCGAGCGAGTCTGGATCAGCCGGCTGGGATGACTGCCGGTACGTTGCGGACAAAACGATGCGTTTGCAGAACGCCTTCACATCCCAGCCATCGTTCATGAAGTCGCGTGCCAGCCGATCCAGCAAACGCGGGTGGGACGGCGGTCTTCCTTGGCTTCCGAAGTCTTCCAACGTCGCGACGATCCCACGCCCAAACAGCATGTGCCAAAACCGGTTCACCGCAACACGAGCCAGCAACGGATTGCGTTCATCGATCAACCAGCGAGCGAGACCGAGGCGGTCCGTCGCGTAGGATTCGTCTTGGAACAAGAACGAGGGCGTGCCGGGCTCCACGCGTTCGCCGGGCTGGCCATACTCTCCACGTTCCAGGACGTGGACGGGCCGCGACACTTTCGCGGTCCGCATCGTCATGATGGCCCGAAGACCCGTGACGAACTCGTTCTCTTCGCGCAGCGCGGCCAGTAAGGATCGCCATGCATCGCGGGCGGGATGATCGTGGACCTGCAGTTGGTGCTCCAATGCCAACGACTCGGTCAGCGCCGCATTGGGGTTGGTTTCACCGTCGCCGTCGTTACCGTCATTCTTCTCCTTCGCTATGGCAGCCGATGACTTGTTGTGAAGCGCCATGATCTCCGCTACGGATAGATCGCGCCGATAGACCATCAAGTCATCCATCGCGCCATCACGGAACCCAATGTCGCGGAATCGAGCTCCCAGCGATACGGAAACCGCCCCCGCCTTCATGTCACCCCATTCTTTGCGGTGCAGGATGTCCCGCGTCAGTTGATCGCGAATGACCGTCCTGGCGACCTGCCGACCATTCACATACAGACGCAGGCCCGCTGCCGTGCCGGTTCCATCGTGGGTGACGGCGATATGAGACCACGTGTTGATGGGCACGACCTCACTGGATCGCACACGGGCCGCATTGCCGGGCCAAAAGTGAATCAAGGAGGATTGCAGGTGCCCCCGATCCAGCGTGATCTCGAGTCCACGGAACCCCGAATCCTCCGCCGCGACGGACTGATGCAGGACCACCATCCGCTCTTGCTCCAAGGCAGGCTTGACCCACAAGGCAAATGTGAAGGGGTCATGACGTCCAAACTCATCCACGCCCTCGCAAACAAACGCGTCATCTCCGTTGAAGACTTTCGCCTTGCCAACAACACCTTCGCTCTCCGCCTCCAGTGCAAAATGGTGATCGGGCGTCGGCGACTCGGGCAAGCGGCCTGGCAATCGATCCGCGTGAGTCGTCCAAAAACGCGTTGATTGCTCCATGACGCGTTCATACTCCTCGCGAGCCGCTTTCACTTTGCGCTGGATTGCTTCATGTCGATCGGCTTCGTCGCCCTGATACAACAGCATGGCGGGTGACGGGACGGCGCGAGTGAAATGCGCATACAGGCCAAGTTCGTCAATGTCGGCGAAATACGCAGCGAGTTGATAGAAGTCACGCTGACGGATGGGGTCGTACTTATGGTCGTGGCAGCGTGCGCAGTCGAACGTCAGTCCCAAGAACGCGGTCGCATTCGTGGCGGTCCGATCCGCGATGTTCGCCTGACGAAACTCCTCGACAACGCTCCCGCCTTCGTTGGTTTGCCGGTGCAAACGATTGAAGGTTGTTGCCAATCGTTGCTCTTGCGTAGCGTTGGGCAGCAGATCACCCGCGGTTTGTTCCAGCACGAATTGATCATAAGGCTTGTTCTCGTTGAAGGCACGAATCACCCAATCACGATACGGCCAGACTTCCATCTCGATATCATTCTGGTATCCGAACGTGTCGGCGTAGCGGGCCACGTCCAGCCACATCGAAGCCATGCGTTCGCCATAGGCATCGGATCTCAGCAGGCGATCAACGACAAGCTCGTAGGCGTCATCACCGTCATCCGCCAGGAAGTCCTCCAGCTCGGGCAATGAAGGCGGTAGACCTGTCAAGTCAAGCGTCACGCGTCGCAGCCATCCGGCTCGATCGATCTCCTTGGCCGGTCGGTACCCTTGTGCCACCATCCTGTTGGCCACGAACATATCGAGTGGCATGCGTGACCAATCAACCACCGCTGCGTCGCGAAGCACGGGAGGTTCCACCAACTCGGGAATGGGCTCAAGCGACCAATGACGCTCATACGCGGCACCCGACGCGATCCATTGTTTAAGCAAGCGAATCTGCTCAGAGGATACCTTCTTACCCGTTTCGGGCGGCGGCATCAACAGATCCGGATCGTCCGTCGTGATCCTTTCCAAGATGAGGCTCGCGTCGGGGTCATCGACATCGATCGCCCCGAAGTCCACCGCATCTTCCCGAGTATCCAATCGCAAATCAGCCTGTCGACCATGTTCGTCGGGACCGTGGCAAGCGAAGCACATGTCCGACAGGATCGGGCGGATGTCTTGATTAAATTGGATCTCCTGTGTCGGCTTGTCCATCGCTTGAGCGAGGGGCCGCAGACTCCCAAGAGCGATGAAGAAACTCAGGGCGATGACCGCGCATTGCCTGTACGAAACCAACCTCACGCCCAGGCGCGAGTTGGACCTGCAATCAGACTTCCGGATACGCATCACCCACTCGACTCATCTCGCGCCGCAGTGCCTCCTTCAGTTCTTCGACGACCACCATGTGCCCCGGATCGTCGATCAAATTGTTCACTTCCTTTGGATCTGACTCCAAATCATACAGCTCCCAGTGGGGCGGCGTGGGCTCCGGTTTTGCACCCGGGGCATCGAGCGGCAAACCGTAGAAGTAGATCAGTTTGTAACGCTCCGTTCGCAATCCGAGGTGGGCCGGATTGTCATGGTGAGCCATGTGCATCCAGTACCGGTAATACGTCTGCTTCTTCCAATCCGGGGGCACGGGGTCACCCTTCAGGATCGATGCAAAAGATCGACCCTGCATTGAATCGGGGATCGTACCGCCTGCCAACTCGATCAGGGTTGGTGCAAAATCCACGTTGTTCACGATCGCCGGAATGCGGCGTGCGGCTGGGAACGACTTGGGATACCAAGCTAGGAACGGCATCCGCAACGACTCTTCATACATCCATCGTTTATCGATGTAGTCGTGCTCACCCAGCATGAAACCTTGGTCGGCCGTGTAGATCACGATGGTGTTGTCCAACTCGCCGGTCGACGCCAAGTGATCGAGCAGTCGCTGGATATTGTCGTCAACGCCACGGACACAGCGCAGAAACTTCTTCAAATAACGCTGGTAGGCCGTTCGCTTGTACGTGGATTCATCCAGATCTGGATCCACAAACATGTGATCCCCCATGTTCCGACGTTCGTTACGCTTCCCGACGGAGGTCCCATACTGCTCGCGACCGATCGGTCCGTGTCCGCTACGCGACCAAAGGCTGTCGGGCTCTGGAATGTCAACATCTTCGTAGAGCCAGTCATAACGTTCGGCATTTTCAAAGTTGTCGTGCGGTGACTTGAAGTGGTGCATCAAGAAGAACGGCTGCTTCTTGTTCTTGCGAGACTTCAACCAACGGAGGGACAAATCTGTGATAGCGTCGCTGCTGTGTTTATTGTCGTAACCGGCGACACGCACGGTGTTGTTGGGCCAGGGCTCAGGACCGCGAAGGCGAAAGATGGGGTTGAAATAGGATCCCTGTCCCGGCAGCACGACGTAGTGATCAAAGGCCGCCGGCTCCGCCTTCAAGTGCCACTTGCCGATCATGCCCGTTTCATAGCCAGCCGCAGAAATGGCTTGCGGCAATACCTGTCGCTCCGGCGGGATCTGCCCGCTCAAGGTCAGCACGCCGTTGCGATGCGAGTACTGACCCGTGATGAGCGTGGCTCGACTGGGGGTGCAGATCGAGTTCGTGCAGAAACAATTCTCGAGCAGGACGCCCTCGCCTGCCAAACGGTCCAACGTTGGGGTCGGGTTCAAACTCGCCCGTCGACCGCGATAAGCACCGATGCCATGCGCCGCATGGTCGTCGGACATGATGTACAGGATGTTGGGTCGCCCGGCGGAATCTCCTTTGCTCGAAGGCTCATTTGAATCAGCACCATTCGACCCGGCCATCGCGACAAACAAGGCGGCCGCCATCGGCCAAACGACAGGCGCCAGGCCCGGATTCCGCGAGCCCCGTGTTTTTGTGATCAAGGAAGCCATTGAGATCATGCTGGTGTGAGCAGTCATAAGGGGAGTTGAGCCGCGGCGGACTTTTAGTTTACTTCAATGATGGCCTTCAGCGTCCCCGAACTTGGGTCGATCCACGTCGGGAACAACTCGGGAACCTCGTCAAAGCCGCCCCGGTGTGTGATCCAAGGGTCAGTATCGATGGTCCCATCGCCAATCAGCTTGATGATGCGAGTGAAATCGCGCGGCAGCGCGTTACGGCTGGCAAGCAACGTGAGTTCACGGCGGTGAAAGAACTGCGAGTGCGAGAATTGCAAGTCTTGGTGGGCAATGCCAACATAAACGACGCGCCCACTGAAAGCAGCAAACTCAAACGCGCGGTTCATGGAGTGATGGTTGCCCGTTGCATCGATCACCACATCGGCGAGTTGCCCGTCGGTTAACCTGGAAAGGGCATCGATGTCGGCATCGTTCCCCTGAATCAAAATCGTGTCGGGGACCCCCATCACGTCCCGAACAAAGGCGAGTCGCGTTTCACTGATGTCCGCGACGATCGGCCTTGCACCACTGACGCGGACAAACTCAAGGGCCGACAAACCGATGGGGCCGGCTCCGAGCACCAACGCGTTGTCGCCTGATTCGGCGCCGCCGCGGTCGACTGCGTGGCACCCGATGGCAAGCGTTTCGACCAGCGCCGCCTGTTCGTATCGCAGCTCCGGTGCAGGGTGCAGTTTCTTAGCTGGCAACGTGACCATGTCGGTCAGCCCACCATCGCACATCACACCAAAGGTTTGGTTGTGTTCGCAACAGTTCGTGTTGTTGCGGCGGCACGAGTAGCAGTCCCCGCAATTGATGTACGGCTCGACGCAGCATCGGTCACCCACCGCGATGTTGCTGACGCCATCGCCGACGGCCACGACTTCCACGCCCAACTCGTGACCAGGAATCCGGGGGAATTCAAAGTACGGGAACCGTCCCGTGAAGCACGCGATGTCGGTCCCGCAGACGCCCATGCGATGCACACGCACCACGGCTTGACCTGCCACGGGATCGGAGGGCGTTTCAATGTCGACGCGTCGCCATTGGTTGGGTTCGGAGATTTGTAATGCACGCATGATGAGTCAGTTGTTCTCTGGCAAACCTTCCGGGTGGCTGATGTTTTTGACGGGCGCAAAGATTTCCAAAACCTCCGCCAAGAGCTCTTCGTCCATCGGAGCGTTTAGCCAGTCGACCCACTTCCGCACGTTGGCCGGGTTGGCGCTGCCGGCAATCGTCGTAGCCAGTTCCGGATGAGCACAAGAATACTGCAGTGCCAGCTGGGCGATGTCGATACCGCGTTTCGAACAAGCCTCCGACGCCTTCCGCGCGGCATCACGGACCTCTTGCGAGTCCTTGTGCCATTCCGGAAGCGGCGCGTTTGTGAGCAAGCGGGCTGCGAATGGCCCGGCATTCATGATGCCGACGCCACGCGTCTTCATCTTTTCGCCCAGGTCATCGATCAGTCGCGTGTTTTGCAAGGTGTACTGGTTGTAAGAAAGGATGCAGTCCACATCGACCTGCGACGTGACGACATCAAAGATTTTCATCGGGTAGCCGCTGATGCCGACGTAGCGCACCTTCCCTTCCTGCTGCGCTTTTCGCAACGCGGGAATCGTTTCCTCCACAATCTGTGGCAAAGGGACGAACTCGATGTCGTGGCAGAGCACAATGTCGAGGTGGTCTGTTCGCATTCGGTGCAGACTCACGTCCACGCTTTCGGCGACCCGCTTGGCCGAAAAGTCGAAGTGATTCACATCAAACCGACCCAACTTCGTACACAACAAATAATCATTTCGCGGGACGTCCTGGAGTGCGATCCCAAGCATCACTTCGGCCATGCCCCGGCCGTAGTAAGGTGACGTATCGATGAAATGGAGCCCCAGCTCCAAAGCCGCTCGAACACTGGCGAAGATCTCGTCCATGTTCACCTTGCGAAACTCGGCGCCGAGCGAAGAAGCACCAAAGCTGAGGATCGGCAGGTCGAGTTCCGTCGTTCCCAGACGACGCGTGGGGATGCTCATTGCGGTGGTTGTATTCATGAAATGAAAGAAGGGTGGGTGGGGGGCTTGATCAAGTCGTCGCAAAGAGCGGTTTCATGTGTCTTTCCAACAGATTGGTCGTCACCTGTTGTCCAACGATATCACGATTCGCGACCAGCATGTCGGTGTACCGATTGCCCGCCTTGGCGGCGACCTTGAACGAGACATGTAGGAGCTGGCGAACGCTCGCGTTGAAGCGGGGGTCGTCCGGAACGTGACGAACCACTGCCGCGAAGTCCGCTCCTGAAAGCCCACCGACCTCCTCGACCGACGGCAGGGCGGCACGGTCGATATCGATCACGCTTGCGTAGGGTGCACACAGCTCGTCGACGTGTTCCAACGCGTACTGGTAGATCTCACGTGCCAGTTCCAAGCCGTCGCCACCGGCTTCCGACAAACCAATGATTTCCTCCAACCAAGTGGTGCCGGCGGTTTTCACGTGAACGCCGGCACCGGTTTCCGCGAGGGCTTCGCGAATGATGGGATACAAGCTGAATTTGTCGCTGCCACTGTGAACACTCAGCTTCAAATTGCCTGGCAAACCATAGGCGTCGACCGCGTGGGCGATGACGGCCAAGTCCTCGCGGAATTCACGGCGAAACTGAGGGAGGTCGCCAACGTAATCCACTCCCTTGTTGAATCGGCCCGTGAACTTGGGCGCGATCGTTTGCAGCCGAATCTCTTGATCCGCGAGCGCGGCCAGGATCACCAACAACTCTGGCGGCGTCTGGGGGGCATCGGTTTCATCCATCGAAACCTCGGCGATCACATTCTCCTCCCCTTTCTCCGCCACCAAATGGCGATAGATGTCGCCGGCAGCCTGCGTCGCCGCCAAGTACTTTCCCGCCACCGAGCCAACGAAATCTCGGTCGATGTTCACAGGAGCATCGATCCCGGGAATGGCAAGTTCTCCCAGTAATTCAGCGTGGGCGGAGATGAAACCTTCGATGGTCGATGAATCGACCGGCTGACCAATGAAATCAGCCACGTCGATCGTGAAGAAGTCACTGCAGGGCAAGAAGGGGCCCACCGTCTCCAGGTTGATGTGATCCGCATCCACATGCCACGGACGGTCCCAGCCGGCCGCGTCGACTGCCTCTTGAGCCGCCGCGATCACGCTGGGCGGCTCGGAACCGACGAAGGTGTGCTCGCGATTGGATTTGTTCCAGACCGGGGCAACGGTCACCCCCTGCTCCGCGAGAACTTGAAATGCGCGAAGCTGCGCAGAAGCCTGGTGTGCGAAACGATCGCCCACGCCAAACGAGAATTTTTCCAAGGTCAGCATATTTCCTTCACTCCAAGGGTTATCTGAGGGCGTATCATCTTTCGAAGCGGCCAAAAACCCATAGCCGAAACGGATGAATCATGTCTTTTTCAAACCCGGTTGATCGCAATTCCAAACCTCCGGCGATGACCGAGCCCGACTTTGTCTCGCGGCAGACCACTCAGGCCGACCGCTACTACCTGGACCTCAATCCGGATCTAGATACGGATCTGTGCGTCGTTTGCGGGGGTTTCGAGCACGTGCAGGATGATTATGTGATCCAGCGGCGGGAATTCCCGTACTATGCCATTGAAGTGGTGGCTGATGGAACCGGTGAGCTCACCATGGGCGGTGCTTACCACGAAATCGCGCCGGGCAGCATCTTCGCTTACGGACCCGGCGTTCCACACAAGATTGAAAACCGTCCGCCCGGCGGGATGCGAAAGTACTTCTTGGACTTTGTCGGTCGCGAAGCCATCCCCATGCTGGACGCAGCGGGGCTCGGCGAACGGAAGCCGATCCTGGTCGGACACATGGGTGAGGTCACACACCTGATGGACCTGATTGCCCGCGAGTCGCACAGCAACGATGGCCAGATCACGCAAGACCTCGCGGTCTGCATGTTGCGTGCGGTTCTGCTCAAGATCCGACAGCGCCGTATCACGGATGGCACACGCATCCCCGCCGCCTACCAAACCTACGAGAATGCACGCTCGTACATGGACGCGAATTTCAAAACGCTCAACACAATCGAGCAAGTCGCCCAAGCGTGCAACGTGACGCCGATCTACCTGTCACGTCTGTTTAAACGCTATGCGGAGACCGGCGCCTACCGTTTTCTCTTGCGTCGTCGCATGAACTACGCCGCGGAGCTGCTTTTGGAGGAAGGCGTGCGTGTACGGGACGTGGCCGAGATCTTAGGCTATGCGGACGCGTTTCAGTTTTCACGTGCCTTCAAAAGAATTCACGGTGTTCCGCCAAAAACGATCTTGGACTCTCGGCGCAAGAACGAATAACCCGGCACCAGGCGACAAACCATGAGTTCGCCCGAGTCTCGCACTGCGCCAGCCCCTTACCCCAAATCCAAACGCTACCTTGCCTTTGCCATTGCCGCCGCCGCGGCGGGCAGTCTGGTGGTGATGGGCTTTCAAAAGGCGGCGGCCGACACCGACTATCAACAAGCCTTCATCGCATCCGCGATTTCCGGCGGCGTGACCGTCGTGATCGCACTCCTCCTCGCTCAGCGATCCGCCTATCACGCGGGACGCCGTTGGCTGTTGCCCAAGGCTCTCACGCTGGCGATGGTCGTTGCGATTGCTTGCTTCCGCTTCGACGGTTTTTCAGGCGAAATGGTGCCCCAGTTCACGTGGCGTTTCGCAGCCAAGGAATTGCCTGGACTCCAACCCACGACGTCATCCTCAACCGATGACGCTCGCCCCGATTCTGAGCCCGGGTCAGCATTAGAAAGCGATGCGGTTGATGTCATGTCAACGACCATCAACACCCCATCCGACTGGCCGTGCTTTCTGGGTATCCACGCAGACGGCATCGTTCGTGAACGCCAGTTTGCCATCCCCGATACCGAAGATGCGATCGAAACGCGGTGGCACATCGGTGTGGGATCGGGCTGGGCCTCCTTTGCGATGGACCAGGCGTTGGCGGTGACCTTGGAAGAACGACCGGACGGTGAGTTTGTGACGGCCTACGACCTCAAGACGGGGCGACTGAGATGGTCGGCTGGACATGATGCCCACCACCAGGATGGTCTTGGTGGCCCAGGCCCGCGAACCACGCCTTGCCTGGTCGGGAACCGTGTTTTTGCTCAAGGAGCCAGCGGTCGTGTTTGGTGCCTCCATCGCGATGACGGTCGCGTCCTTTGGAGTGTCGATTTGCTGGCACTGGGGGGATGGGATCAGCAGGCTTCCGAAGAAGCGATCCCGTGGGGGCGAGCTGCTTCTCCGGTCATCGTACAACGTGACGATGCGAGTGATCTCTGCCTGATCCCGCTCGGCGCACCCGAAGGGATGGCAAACCGATCCTTGGTTGCGCTGGACGCAGCGACGGGCGATGTGGTTTGGACAACTGGAACGGCCCAGATCAGCTACGCGACGCCACAGATCATGACCTTGGGCGGCGTCCGGCAAATCGTGTCAGTAAACGAAGCCACCATCACGGGGCACACGATCGACTCGGGTGCAACGATTTGGTCGTTTGATTGGTATGGTCAAACCAACACGGGTGCCAACTGCGCCAGTGTGGTCCCGGCCGGAGACAATCGCTTCCTGATCGGCAAAGGCTATGGGGGAGGGAGCGCCGTGGTCGAGATCCGCGCCGCGGGCCCCGACGGAGACTGGACGGCCACGGAGGTTTGGCGTTCATCGCGGGTCATGAAGACAAAATTCAACCACGCCGTCGTGCTCGATGGCACTGCCTACGGCTTGTCCAATGGGGCATTGGAAGCTGTGAATGTGACAACAGGCGACCGTCTTTGGCAGCAGCCGCGCCGGGGCCGCTACGGCCAGGGGCATGTGATTGCAGTGGAGGACACCCTCATCGTCCAGGCCGAGAACGGCGACGTGGCGTTGGTGGAAGCCAACCCCGACGCTTTCCGTGAGAGACTGCGTTTCCCCGCGCTCCAGTCAAAGACTTGGAACATCCCTTCACTCTCGGGTCGCACGCTGCTCATACGCAATGGCGAAGAAGCAATGGCACTCCGCTTTCCATCGCGACAATAACGTCTTAGCGGAAGAAGCCCTGTTGGGACCATCAGCTGTCCCGGCGGAGGTCTCGATGGATGGCTGAATCCGACAGGTCTTCGACTCCGATGGGACCCGCGTCGAGTTCGGTTGCCGAATCCAGCTCCTCGGCGCCGCCCGCTTCGCTTGGGTCATCCAGATCCAATGAGGAACCGGGGACTTCCGAACCGTCCTCCGATTCATCCATCACGAAACGCCCGCGTTGGACCATCGCACGGAGTTTTCTTTTGTCGCGTTGGTACTTCTCAAGCTTCGCCTTCAAACGAGCTTCGCGTCGCTTCAGTTTCCCATAGCGTTTGCGAATCCCCTCTTCAGCGATCTCGACGTCTGAGAGCCGTTGCTCGAGCTCCGTCTCTGGTGATCCCCTTTCCGCCGGCTGACATGAGCCCGCCCGCCTGAGCCGACGAATCCAATCCGGTCGAATGAACACGCCGTTGGCAGTGATCATCATGATACCAAAGGTGATCATTCCCATCGCAACAGCGATCCCACCATGGACAGCAACGGCCATCAGCAAGACCACCGGTCGTGTCCAACGTGGCCAAACCAAGGCGCTGTAGAAGACCTCCCAAAACAACGTCAGGTGCGTCAGCGCCGTGAACACCACGGGGTAACCAGCCAGGAACGTCACATCGAGCGATTGGTATTGCCGATTGCTGACGGCAAACCAGAGCGCCGTTCCATCCCACCAGAGTTGACCACGGGCCTTTGCCAAGCCGCCAAATAAATAGATCACACACAGGTGCAATTGCAGCAATCGGGTTCCGAGTGTCGCCCAGCTGGTTGCGACGTCCGCCGGAAAGAGCCAGGCCTTCCATCGCGATCGCCCCGGCATGCGTTCGCGAATCCACGCATCGATCGACAAGCAGGCTCCACAGGGCGTGATGGCGAGATACATGGCGCAGTAGGTCGCGATCTGATCCAGACCAAACAGAGATCCCAACAGACGATGTAGCAGGACCAGCTGAAGAAAAACCGCCAAAGGCGCTGTGATCCGAGTGAGCAGTCCAACCATGAACATCGCGGTGACCACAAGGGTCACGACATGATGCGCCCAAAGGGCTGTGGGACTCTCAATCGTGTTGAGGTAAGTCGCCGCCGCGGTGGGTGCCCCAAGCGTTCCACCAAGCAGGCCGCGAGACGTGGCATGATCGATCCACGCATCGGGACCAATGAACGCCATCAAGTCCGACGCCAGGACAAGGTGGCTGTAAAGCAGCATCGCCCCTGTTGCCACCCGCAGCACCGCCAGCGTGTCAGACGTACTGGGAGCAAACAGGAACCGATCCCAACCCTTCAAGCCTGCGATGAACCAAGATCGTGCGATCGAAATCACACGTGGAACAAACCCAACTCGATTTTGAGCAGAAGGCTCACTCACCTGAAAGGCTCCCGCCGACGCCATCAATGGACGAACTCTCAGCGATGTCCCCGCGGTTCCCTCGAGTGTCGTTGGTGCCTGTTGTCGGTTCCGGTTCCGGCACGGGAACCGATTCACGATCAGTCGGTTCGACGCCCATCGCAGGTTGCGGGAGCGTCGGCATGGCCATCGCCTCGATCTCCTCCAGCGGCAATTCAATGTCGGGCAGCAAGCCCCTGAGTCGCGCGTCGTCCAAGGAGATCGGGTCCAACGCAAACGAAACGAAGTCAGGCTGGCGATGCTCCACGCGCGCGAGCGTGGCCGAAGGTGCCCCGAGTTCTTGTGCAAACCGTCGTCGCATGGAGTTCGCAATCGCTTCGTAGCGCCGCCGACCGAGTTGCAGCACGTCGATTTCCTCTCGTGTCACGATGTTCCCAACGAAAGCCTCCACGCCCTCGGGGAGCGCCGGTTCAAAGTTTTCATGCAGGAACTCGCTCAGCATGAAGTGCCGGTGATAAAGCAATCGCGGCCATTGCGATTCCAAGTTGGGAATCGTGACCGAAGAGGATTCCTCCTCATCCAATGTCGGCGGCTCGAGATCGTTCGGCGTTTCGGCAGCGACGGCACGAAGCAAATGGCTGGGCCCCGGATCGGGCGCAAAGAAGGCGTATCCCCGATCCAAATAGAGAAACTGAGCGTAACCCTCGATCGGACGGAGCACGGAGAGCACCGACGGTGAGATCCCGCGTAGACCCTGCGTCTGGAACGCCATCGGGGGCAAGAACACGGCCAGCAAGTGGCCCACGACCAGAATGCTGATCAGGAACCGGGCTCTAAGTGTGGGCCGGTTGCCCGGCACATCTAATTCGCCGGGCGTTCCCGGTGACGCGTCCTGGTTTGGCTGGGAATGAGAATGGCCCAAATCAACCGATTTGGGCCTGGGGCGTTTGCGTCGCGGTGATTTTCGGTCTCGTGTCATTGTCTCGCCAAAATAATCAGTCGAGGCCCGTTTGGTAGTCGCAATGACACCCGAACGCGTGGTGCTCGGTGGCCCTCCGGTGTCGGCCAAATGCAACTTTTCTTGTTCTTCCAATCTCCCCGCTTTATTTTGCAAACATGGCCTGTTCCGATCTCCTGCAGCAAACCGCTTCTGGGCTCTACTGCCCCGCAGGAGGCTTTTTCATCGACCCATCCAGGCCGGTGCCCCGTGCGGTCGTGACTCACGCACACAGCGATCACGCACGCTGGGGATGCCGCCATTACCTGGCAGCCAAAGCGGGTGAATCTGTCTTTCGCTTGCGGCTGGATCGGCAAGACAGCCCGATTGAGAATCGACCTGAGTTCGACTTTGTCGGCTATGGCGAATCACGCAGCATCGGCGGTGTTCGGGTGACACTCCACCCTGCGGGCCACATGTTGGGCTCTGCTCAGGTTCGCTTGGAACAGCGTGGACGCGTCGTGGTTGTGACAGGCGACTACAAGTTAGAGGAAGATCCCACCTGCGCTGCCTGGGAACCGATCCCTTGCGACGGCATGGTGACCGAATCCACGTTCGGGTTGCCCATCTACCGTTGGCCGGCCCAAGAGTCGGTTCATGCGTCGATCAATGAATGGTGGCGTGCGTCGGCGCAGAATGGACAATGCTGCGTCTTATACGGCTACGCGGTTGGGAAGGCACAACGCTTACTGGCGTGCTTGGACGCGTCAATCGGTCCGATCTACACGCATGGTGCCGTGGAGAATGGAGTCCGTGCTTACCGGGCGGCAGGCGTTGCCTTGCCAGTGACGGAACGGGTGTCCGACCAAGCTTCCAAGCACGCGTTTCGTGGTGCGATGGTGGTTGCCGTTCCCAGTGCGCACGGGACACCCTGGATGCGACGTTTCGGTTCGGTCACCACCGCGATGGCAAGTGGCTGGATGGCGATCCGCGGTGCACGCCGCCGACGCGCGGTGGATCGCGGCTTCGTGCTCAGCGATCACGTGGACTGGCCCGGCTTACTCTCCGCGATCGAACAAAACGATCCGGAAGAAGTGTGGGTGACGCACGGTTCATCCGCAGTGGTCGCACGTTACCTTGAGGAGACGACATCACGAAGAGCCCTTGCGATCGACCGCCCACGAAGCGAATCCGATGAGGACCCCGCGGAAAGCAACGCCAGTCATCCAACGGCCGATGACCTCGATGGCCCCAACCAATGAACACCGCTGACCCATCCGATCCATACGAAGCCGTGGCTGCCTCGCCCACGATCGCATCCGGGGAATCGAGACGATTCGGATCCCGCAACCGGCACATCGTGGCGGGCAGCGGTCGAACGGTGATCTTGATCGCGGCTTCGTTCGGCGTCGCTTTCTTCGTCGTCTTGATCTTGGCGGCTTGGCTGACCTTGGGCGGATCGCTTGGAACAGATGCAACGGGTCCTTGGGTGGGACGCTGGGTCCTGGCTCTGGGCGGACTTTGGTTCGCACTGATTCTGGCACAAACCGCTCTCGCTTGGCTGGTCATGCGCGCCTGTCACGCGCACCCCATTCGTCTGACACTGACGATTGGCGGTGTTTGGACCGCACCGATTCCAGCAAGCCATTGGCGTGATGACGAGCAATCACGGGGGCTGAGCGAACGGAGCGAGGGGCACCTTGATCGCGCGGTCCAGCGACCCCGCACGGGTCTCCTGGTGATGCGTCCCGATTCAGGGCTGACTCTGATTGTCTGGGCGGCCATCCTGATGCTGCTCATGATTGTGGCGTCCGGCTGTCTCCTGTTTCATCATCGTATCCGGGGTGGGACGTTGATTCCCTCGCTTGGTTCTAGCTCGGCCGACCAGCCCCTGGTCGCGATGGCTTGGTTGGCCTGTTTGCAAGCGGCTTGGCAATCGTTGCCCATGCCACAATCCCTGGGCCGCGCTGGCTGGGTTGCTATGATCGTGATGTTTCGAGAACTGCTCTCTCGTTGGCGATCCAACAGGCGATCTCCGGTGCAAGCAACGGTAACACCTTTGTCGATGGATTCTAAAATCGCATTGAACATGACCCGTCGATGCGTGAGGCTTCTTTCGATTGCAACGCTGGTTGGGGGTTTCTTGCTGTTGCAACTGACGCTCGGCTCACTCACGTGGGAGAGCAACTCCGGCATCGATGTGAGCCCCGTCCTCGGTCCAACTTGGCTTGCAATCGGGGTGGCTTCGCTCAGCATGTTTCTTTCTGCCAGCGCTCGCGACCTTCCTGCCTTGGTCGATGCTTGCGCAAGCGAAGAAGAAGACGCGGCGTCCCCAAGTAATCGATCCCCACGTCCACGAGGTTGGATCACCCGTTTCCGCGATCGGCGTCGTGAGAAGCGGCAAACACAACAGCTTCGCGATGCAAGCGTTCGCGAACGTTCCGAAGCGGAGGACGCAATCCGCGCCGATGCAGTCTTGGCGCGCTTGCATGATTCGGGACCCGAATCGCTCAGCGAAGACGATCGGCAAGTGTTGCAGAGAGTCAGTGAGGCGCTTCGACGCGAAAAAGAGCGCGGCGCAAGAGAGTAGCGTAGCGGTCGTTCCGAGATCGACTCAAGAGCCCTGTCACCGCTCCCTAAAAGATGCCACCATGCGTCCGAATCGGCGTCAGGTGGCTGGGTTGATCGATCAACCAAAAGCGTTCCCACTCTTCCAAGAGCGAACGCATGTTCTCGGACGTGTAAAGCAGTTGCTCGACGCGGCGTTCCGGGCGTGCCGAATAAATTGGCACGAAGCAGCCCACGGTGGGGGTGACCATCAAGGCCAGCAATCCCAGCAGGCACCACGCACGAAGCCGGCGAGACTTGGAACGGCTGGTTGGGTGTGGGTGACTTGTCATCGTCAGTTCCTCCGTGACCTTGTCGATGCCGGGTTGGGCGTCGAATTTGCTTCGGCACAAACGCGGGCGATCCTCGCCGGCGAGTTGCAACCGTTGCCAAACAACTGGTTGGGTTTTCAATCAACATCCCAGCGACCACTGGGTCGCAGGGAATCGGCTAAACCATCCGAATTCAGGGATGAGTCACCGGGGCGGGCATTCGGATCGGTTGTGTCAGCAGCACCGTGGAAGGAATCGTCGTGCGAAGAAACGCCGGCATCATTCGCTGTCGCCTCATTCGCAATCGTGTACCACGTTTCAGGCAGATCCTCGGGATCGACCTCGGCGACTCGCTTCTCCATGACCTTCCCAGGCTTGAACGTCACCACCATCTTGGCGGGGACCATCACCGATTGGCCGGTCTTGGGATTTCGTGCTTTGCGAGCTGCCCGTGGTTTCACTTCGAAAACGCCAAAATTCCTCAGTTCGATCCGGCCCTCTCGGACCAGGGTCTCGATGATGGAATCAAACGTCCGCTGAACGACCTCCTTCGTGTCCTGCTGCGTCAGCCCGAGTTCCTCGGAAATAACGCGAACGATCTCTTTCTTGGTCACCCGGCGGCTCCCTGTCTGTGGACGCAAATCGTTGATGGGATTCAACTTAGGCGAGCACTCTAGGGTTCCGGTCTTTCCGGGTCAAGACATCGACGGTCACTGGAACTTCATCCCACGACCGCGCCATCTCTGCTAGGACGTATCGACCCTCCCAACCCGCAAACTTCAACAAATCGGACTGACCCGACCTGTTTTTTGGCGGTGTCGCGGGTGGGGCTTCGCTTCCGCGAGATTTCACTGCTTATCGATGAAAAACTCCATGCTGGAATCCAAGCACGAAACGCCAAAACGAAGGCTTGCTGTGGCTTAACCCAGCAGTTTCGCCAGCGTGGTCGCTAGGCCGCGCAGCGCCGCGTCGCTTTCCAGCGAGACACGAAGTTGAGGACGTCCCTGCTCATCGCGTTCGATCGCTTCCCCCAGCTTTTTCTCTAGCGCATCGACTTTGGCCGCATCGGGTTGTGCAGCCGGATCCGAAATCAACCCACCCGCGAGTGTCAAAGCCGCCGAGAGCAACTGGCCACCTGCGGACGCGATCTCTTCCCGTCGCTTCTCTCCCGCCAAGCGGGCGGCTTCCGCCTCAACCCGACGTTGCTGACTCTCATCAACAGGCGCCGCCAATCGGGGCGGGAGGATGACCTCCAAACGTCGTTTCAAATCTTCCATGCCGCTCTGCATAGCGACTTCATTGACCTCGCTATCGAGATTGATAGAGGCATCCGCCAAGTCTTGCTTGGCGGCCAGCGTCGTGAGTAGCCCCTCCTCAATCGTGGGCACCTCGCCGCAGGTGGTCACAAACTTGTAAACGTGCACGGGCTGCTTCTGTCCCATGCGATAGGCTCGGGCGATTCGCTGCTCGAGTACCGCTGGATTCCACGGCAAGTCCACATTAACAATTGTATTGGCGGCCTGGAGGTTCAATCCGGTGGACCCCGCGTTGGTCATTGAGATGACGCGGCATTCCGGATCGTTTTGAAAACGTGCGACAATTTCCGCGCGTTTCTTCTGTGGCACTTGGCCATCCAGGCGAACAAAGTCACAGCCCAGCGTCTCCAAACGCATCTCGATACGCGAGAGCATGCGACGCCATTCGCTAAAAAGCACAATCTTACGAGAGGGGTCTGCGATCAATTCCGCCATCACTTCTGTGATGCGTTCCAACTTGCTGCTGTACTCCGCCGCCTCTTGATCGCAAAGATAAGTGCTGTCGCAGGCCATCCGAGCGAGAAGCAAACACTTCTGCATGCGTAGTCGATCCATCTCCGTCATGAACTTCTTTGCCGCGATCTGAGCCACCGTGCGAACCGCGTTGTCGTGAATCTCCAATTGCTCCGCGGTTCCTTCACACCGGATCACCTGATCCGTACGCTCCGGGAGCTGCCGTGCCACTTCCGAACGGGTGCGACGCAGCAAGATGGGTTGGAGCCGCTTGCGCAAGGAGTCCAGGTTGCGATATGCCAGCGTCTTGCCTCGCTCATCAACAACGTGGTGTTCATGGAAAAAACGATAGGCCGGTCCCAACAAGTCATCATCAACAAATCGCCCCACCGTAAACAATTCGCCCAGCCGATTCTCGAGCGGTGTCCCCGACAAGACCAAGCGGAAGGGACTCTCCAGTTGACGAATCACGTTGCTTGTTTTGGATTCGTAATTCTTGATCCGCTGCCCCTCGTCCAAAACAATCAGATCCCACGGTGCCGATTCGATCGCGGACAGATCGCGAAGCACCTGTTCGTAGTTGCAGATCGTAAAGAACGTATTGCTGTGGTACTGCTCCCGGCGCTCCTCGCCGTTTCCTAAGACGATCTGGGTCGAACGTCCAGAGAACCTTGCAATCTCAGATCGCCACTGGCTTTTCAAGGACGCGGGGCACACCACCAGAACACGTGTGATCTCAGCCAAGCGAGCGAGCAGTTCGGCCACGCCGATTCCTTGGATCGTCTTGCCCAAACCCATGTCGTCGGCCAGGATCGCGCGCCCGGCCCCGGCGGCAAAGGCGATGCCATCAAGCTGATACGGCAGCAGCGTTGCGTCGAGTAATTCAGTGCGCAACGGATGGTTTTTTGTGTCGCTTCGAATTTCGTCACACGCGTTTCGGAGTCGCTGTTGCACCAAGTGACGCTGTAAGAACGCTTCCGCATCAGGAAAAATGGTCAAGTCGTAGCCCGCCGTTTCCAAGGCTTGCACCTGAGTCATCACATCGGAAACGTTCGACGTGGGAACGTCCGCGTGTCGTCCAACCAGTTCAATCAACTTCTCATCCCGGCCCGCTTTGGTCCGACGGTCGGGCAAGTGAAACTGCAGGCCCGTTGCACGACTGCCCTCGAAATCGCCATAACGCAGGCCCAGCGAAAGCCGTTTCCGGCGATAGGGTGCGTTCCACTGCGCCGCAGAGAAACGTTTACGGATTTTCTTGCGAACGTGCATGATGTGTTTGCACGTGCCCAAGCGATTGGTCCGAAAGTCCGGGCAGGTGCAAAAAGAATCCTCGCCCTCGGCGCTGCGAATCGCCACGCGATAGGAACGACCACTTCCCACACTGGTCACAACGTAATCGGTCCACGGCGTCTCCGGATCGATGGAGCGGACCTTCATCGTTTCGTCATCGGAACGCTTCTGGCGATCCGAGACCATTCGGGTTCGAAGCTCCTCGGGCGTGAGGTGCTCCAGCGGGACGTCCTCATCCGGTGGCATCGCAAGCCCGAGAACACTCTTCGCATCCAACAAATACTCTAGCGCCGCACCGACATGTTCACAGGGTACGTTGCAGCGATCGCAGTTAACGGCCAGCTGTCTCTTTCGATCTGATGAGAGGGTCAGCGATGTGATTGCAACCCCGTCGTCGACAGTTGCGTCCTGCACGCGCACACGGAAAAGATCACCGCCCAGGTAGACATCGCGATCCGATTGAATCTCGAACATCTGACCGCCCGACTGAATCAATCGCTTGCCGTCGTCACCAAGCAACTTGCACGCCTGCGAAAACGTCAGTGTGCCCAACCGCTGGTGAAAGCGATTGACCTTTGTCTTCGGCGTTTTGCCCGACCCAGCAGCACGCCGTTTGCCGCCCCTGTCGTTGCCCTGTTCAGCTCCACGGTCCGCACGCTTGGTCTTCGTCGCCATCCCAAACTCCTTCGTGATTCTTTCGATGCCGCCATTGCCTTGCCTGAGTTCGCGATTAGATCGCCAACGTCAATGGTGAACAAGACAGATTGGTCCGAATCTCTTCTTGGTGTGGGCTCGCTCGCGCGCTCACGAATCCCGCTGACCGGAATCGCTTCGCCAAACAGGATCGTGGTGGCTTTCCGTGGCGGATGCGAACCACCGTGTGAGTGTCATCTTCTGCCGTGTGTAGAAGTGCACGCCTTCGGTGCCCTGGATATGAAGGTCGCCAAAGAAAGATTGATTCCAACCGGTGAATGGCAACCAAGCCATCGGTGCGGGAACGCCAACGTTGATTCCAATCATGCCGGCATTGAATTCGCGTTTGAAACGCCGTGCAGCGTGACCGGATTGGGTGAAGATTGATGCCCCATTACCGAACTGGCACTGCTTACCAATCGCAATCGCTTCGTCGAGCGTCTTCACACGTACGATGGATAGGAGCGGTCCAAAGATCTCTTCCTGCCACAGAGGCATGTCGGTTGTGACATGATCCACGACACTCGGACCCAACAAGAACGAATCGCCCGAGATCATCGAACGACCATCCACCACGATGGAAGCCTGCTTCTGTTCAGCCACATCCAGGTAGCTGGCAACGCGATCTCGGTGATCACGGCTGATCACGGGCCCCAGTTCGGAATCATCGTGGTCATCGCTCGTGCAGACTCGCATCGATAGACAGTGTTTTGCGAGCCCCTCGGCCAAGCGGTCTCCCACGTCGCCAACGGCCACGGCGACACTGCCTGCCATACAACGTTGGCCGGCACATCCAAATGCCGATGCGGCCAACGCGCCCACGGCCTGTTGCAGGTCCGCATCGGGCATGATGATCAGATGGTTCTTCGCACCGCCGGCCGATTGCACTCGCTTTCCATGCTTACAGCCGGACGTGTAAACGTGCTTTGCGATGGCGGTCGACCCGACGAACGAGATCGCCGCGACGTCGGGATGCCGGATCAATCCATTGACGACGTCTTTGCCTCCATGAACCAAGTTCATCACACCGTCTGGCAAACCTGATTCGCTCAATAGCTCGACAAGCCGAATGGCAGAGAGGGGAACCTTTTCACTTGGCTTGAGCACAAAGGAGTTGCCGCAAGTGATCGCGATCGGAAACATCCACAAGGGAACCATGTTGGGAAAATTGTAGGGCGTGATGCCAACGCAAACGCCGACGGGATGCCGGTTGGTTTCGCCATCGACACTGCCGGCAATCTGCGGATGTGTTTGTCCGCTCAACAGTGCGGGTACACCACAGGCAAACTCGACCATCTCCAGTCCGCGTTGCACCTCCGCTCGCGACTCCGTCAACGTCTTGCCGTGTTCCCTGGTTACCAAACGCGATAACTCGTCGAAGTGCTGCACGATCTTCTCGCGGAACGCGAACATCACACGGGCTCTTTCGACAGCTGGCTTATCCCCCCAGTCGGGCAGCGCGTCGCACGCGGCTGCAACAGCCGCGTCGACATCGTGTGCGGTTCCCACCGGAACACGGGCGATCTCCTGGCCGGTCGATGGATTGTGAACCGCCGTTGTTGCGCCGCTAGATTGTGCTGAACGCCATTGTCCGGCTGCAAACGATTTCACGGTCTCAACTGTCACCGTCATCGCATTCTCCCGTTTACGCTAAGATGAAGTTTTCGCGAAGCGATTTGAATCTTATCGGAATCCTATCCACGCAGGGAGTCTGTCGATGGCACGAATGGTGCGAGGCGCGTTGATCCAGGCCACGCTATGCGAAGACGCGAGCGGCCCGGTCGACAAGATCAAGCAGGGCATGATCGACAAGCACGTTGACATGATTTCTCAGGCCGCCGAACAAGGGGCACAGGTTTGTTGCCTTCAAGAATTGTTCTACGGACCCTATTTCTGCGCCGAGCAAGATCCCCGTTGGTATTCGTTGGTCGAGCCCGTTCCCGATGGACCCACCACCAAGCTGATGTGTGAGCTTGCCAAAAAGCATCGCATGGTGATGGTGGTGCCGATCTATGAAGAAGACTTAACCGGCGTTTATTACAACACTGCGGCGGTGATCGATGCGGATGGTTCCTATCTGGGCAAGTTTCGCAAAATCCACATCCCGCACTGCAACCCAGGTTTTTGGGAGAAGTTCTATTTCCGACCGGGCAACCTGGGTTACCCGGTCTTCGACACGGCCATTGGCAAGGTCGGTGTTTACATCTGTTACGACCGACACTTCCCTGACGGAGCTCGTTGCCTGGGCCTAGCGGGCGCGGAAATCGTTTTCAACCCTTCCGCCACGGTCGCGGGGCTGAGCGAGTACCTCTGGAAGCTTGAACAACCGGCACACGCGGTTGCGAACCAATACTTCGTCGGTGCCATCAACCGCCCCGGTGTGGAATCACCTTGGGAGATCGGCGAGTTCTATGGTCAGAGTTACTTCTGCGATCCTCGTGGTCAGTTCATCGCCCAGAGTGAAAAGCGAATCGAAGACGACATTGTCATTGCTGACATGGACTTTGACTTGATCCGCGAAGTGCGCAACACGTGGCAATTCTTCCGTGACCGACGTCCCGAGACCTATGGAGCGATCACGGAGCTGTAGGTGTTTTCTTAACCTCCCCTGAGGGGAGGTAAAAACAACGGCGATTCACCCTCCTTGCAGGAGGGTCGAGCGATGCGAGGGGAGGTAGAACGCCGCAATCGTTAGCAACGTCGACATTGCAAATCCATTACGAACAAAGGCAAGAAGACATATCCAGCACACCCCCCACCCGGCCGCGTCGCGGCCGACCACCCCCAAGGGGGGGTGAAATCAGCGACCCGCAACAAAGACCACCACCGGAACACAGAAACAACATCAAACCACCGCCGCGACCGTCATGACGACCGGCCACCACC
>JBCCYK010000028.1:0-38184 GCA_039189905.1 Planctomycetota bacterium | reverse complement strand
GTCGCTTCCACTGAGGGCGAAAAAGGGCAGCGTCTACGACGGTGACATTCGTGAGCCAACCTTGATGTGGTGGCCCGGCAGGATTCCCGCGGGATCGGTTTGTCGGGAAGTCGCCGCAACCATCGATCTCATGCCGACGCTTGTCGACCTATGCGGTGGAGAGCTTCCAGAACGCAAGATCGACGGCAAGAACATCTGGCCATTGATGAGCGGCACAAAGGACGCCAAGAGTCCGCACGAGCACTACGTTTTAATGCACGGCCCGGGAACGGTCCGCAGCGGCAAATGGAAGTTCTATCCCTGGCAGGAAGGCAAGGGGAAAGGGGACTGGAGTCGTGACAAGCCTTCGCCAAAACTGTCCACGTTTCCCGTTCAGTTGTACGACACGATTGCAGACATCGGCGAGACACAGAACGTCGCGGCCGATTACCCCGAAGTCGTCACGCGCCTCCAGGCTGCTTACGATCATCATGTTGCGGAGATCCAAGCCAATCGCCGGCCCACGGCTGAGCTAAAACGTCCTGCCGACGCGATGAGCGCCGAACGCCCCGCCAAGCCGACCAAAAACAATCGGTAGGATTCCTAGAATTCCGTCGCAACTTGGCCTTCAGGTAGCGAAACTCGCCAAGAGTTTCGGCATGCCGCAAGGGAATCGAAAGACTTGGCGTCTTTCGCTACGGCGGCAAGCAAATATTGCGCTGCGGCGGAACACGAGGCTACGCGCCGAACGAACGCAAAGACAACCTGAACAACAAACCTCTGGTCTCCCACTTAGGCATTGGAGTCTACACACGTCCCCGCGCCGGCATTCACCCACCCCAGGGGAGGGTGAATGAAGACGTGTCGACACGCACGCCGCCTTAAGCCGGCGGGAGTGGACGGACATCCCAGATTTCATCCGCATACTGCTGAATCGTTCGGTCGCTGGAGAACCAGCCGCTCCCCGCGGTGTTGAGGATGCTCATCTCATTCCACTTGGCGACGTCCAGGTATGTCCTTGCAACCTCCGATTGCGCGTCGATGTAGCTGCGCAGGTCAGCGATCGTCACCCACTGGTCACCGGGATTACGCAGCCCGCTGGTCAGCAAGTCATAGAGACCCGGTTGATTCGGGTTGAAGTGGCCACCTTCAATGAGCCGCATCACCCTGGCGATGTCCTCGTCGCCGGCGATGACCTCGTTGGGACGGTAGTCCTGCCGGAGATCTGCAACCTCAGCCGCGTTCAGACCGAACAAGAAGAAGTTTTCAGCGCCGGCGTTGTCTCGGATCTCGATGTTCGCCCCGTCCAGCGTTCCGATCGTCAGAGCACCGTTCATCATGAACTTCATGTTTCCGGTTCCGGAAGCCTCCTTGCCAGCCGTGGAGATTTGCTCTGAGAGTTCCGTCGCGGGACAAATCACTTCCATCGAGGACACGCGATAGTTCGGGAAGAAGACACACCGCAACAGGTCCTTGGTCTTCGGGTCCGAGTTCACTTTGGCGGCCACGTCGTTGATCAAATTGATGATCAGTTTTGCCACATGATAGCCCGGAGCCGCTTTGCCGCCGATCAGAACGCAACGCGGCACCATGCCTTCCGTATCGCCTTGCAGAATGCGGTCGTACAAATGGACCACGTGCAAGATGTTGAGCAACTGCCGCTTGTATTCGTGCATTCGTTTGACTTGCACGTCAAACAGGAAGGACGTGTCGAAGTCGACGTCGGCTTGCGATCGTACCAATTCAGCCAAACGTTCCTTGTTTTCCGTCTTGACCTCAATCCAACGTTCTTGAAACGCGGCGTCGGTGGCGAGCGGGGCGAGGGCTTTGATCTCAGTCAGGTCATTTTGCCAGCCGTCGCCAATCGTTTCGTTTAAGAGAGAACGGAGGCCGGGATTGCAGTGCGACAGCCATCGTCGCTGTGTGACGCCGTTGGTCTTATTGTTGAACTTACGTGGCCAAAGCGTGTAAAAATCCTTGAACAGGCCGTCCTTGAGAAGATCCGTGTGTAGCCCGGCGACCCCGTTCACTGAGAAGCTGCCGACGATGGCGAGATACGCCATGCGAATGTGAGGATTGTCACCCTCCTCGATCAATGACATGCGACGCCGCATGTCCACATCGCCGGGCCACTGTTGCTCAACCAGACGCAGGAATCGAGCGTTGATTTCATAGATGATCTCAAGCAAGCGTGGAAGCAACCGGCTGAAGAGACCGACGGACCAACGCTCGAGCGCTTCCGGCAAGAGCGTGTGATTCGTGTACGCCAGACATCGCGTCGTCACTTCCCAGGCATCATCCCACTCCAGGCCATGTTCGTCCATCAAGAGACGCATGAGCTCAGGAACGGCACACGCCGGGTGGGTATCGTTGAGCTGGAAGCAGTGCTTGAGTCCAAAGTCGCTGAAGTCTTCGCCGTGCTTGGATACCCACTCATCGATCACGTCTTGCAGTGAGGCCGACACCAGGAAGTACTGCTGTTTCAGACGCAGTTCTTTCCCGTTCTCGCTCGCGTCGTTGGGATACAGCACCATCGAGATCTGCTCGGCTTCATTCTTGGCTGCAACCGCCTCCGGATAGGATCCCGAATTGAATTCATCGAGGTTGAAGACATCGGTCGTCGAAGCCTTCCATAACCGCAACGTATTCACCGTCTCATTGCGATAGCCAGGGATGGGCATATCGAATGGAACAGCCAAAACATCATTGGTGCCGACCAGTTTTCGTTGCGGACGACCTTGTGCGTCGTACTGTGTTTCCACGTGTCCAAAGAAACGAATGCGACGGGTGTCTTCTGTCCGTTCAATTTCCCAAGGGTTCCCCGCGTGCAACCAGTGATCCGGGTCCTCCACCTGTCGACCGTCGCGGATCTTCTGCTTGAAGATGCCATACTCATACCGGATGCCGTAGCCAACGACGGGCAATTGCAGATTCGCGCAGCTGTCCAAGAAGCATGCCGCCAAACGCCCAAGACCGCCATTTCCCAAGCCCGCGTCGGGTTCGTGGTCCGACACCTCTTCCATCGCGACCCCATAACGGTGAAGGGCCTCGCGAGCGTCGTCTTCCAAATCCAGATTCTGAATCGCGTTGGTAAGGGATCGACCAATCAGAAACTCGAGTGACAAATAGTAGACGCGGCGATCGTCGCTGTTGCGCATCCGTTGCCATGTGTTCCGCCAAGTCGCAACCAAACGATCCCGAACCGCGATGGAAAGCGCCCGGTAGAGATAATCTTGGTCTCGATCCGCGTCGTCATGCCCCAGCGTGATCGTGAGGTGCCGATTGACCTCCGACGGCAAATCTTGCAAACCCAACGACGCGGGATCGTTGACGGAGGGAGCAGCGGTGAGAGCGTTCGACATGAGGAGGATGCAGCAACGAGAAATCAGTCGGGTCAAATTCAGAGAGCGGGAAGTATATCGGCATGCGAAAAGCCGGCCAATCTTGAAACAGGCACGATTGGCAGCTTTGGTAAGATAGGATGCCGATGACGAGCTTTGCTGACAGAAACGTTCATTCGTGACCGAGATGACCTCCTGCGGGCAGACCCTCATCGGTCGATTCGGATGCCAAACTTTGGTGTCGTTGAAGGCAACCGGACACTCAATCAATCCCGTTCCCAACCCGCCGCGTCGCGGCCCATCGATCTCTTAACCCGATGTTTAGGCGATGTACCGTGCTGGCTCGCTCGCTCACGATTCGGGTTAAGATTGTCCCCGTACTTCACAGGACTAGATGAGATCGACAAGCCGGGCAGCGCGGAATCCCGTCGACGGCTTCCCGTGCAGATGCGACGGGCCGGGGCATCATCGCCAGAGAACTGCTGGAAAATCACTTACCAGGACAAAAGTGCCTTGAGAATGAAACAGAGCGAACGCATCGATCTCCAGGCGGCCTCATGGCTTGCCCTCTGGGTTTTGCTCGGATGCGGAATCGCCGGCTGGCGTCAGCCTGCCGCGGCCGGCCACCCCAACATCGTTTTGGTCTTGGTGGATGACATGGGGTACGGCGATGCGGCCTGCTTCAATCCGGAAAGCAAGATACCAACGCCGCATTTGAATGCCCTGGCCCGTCAAGGGATTCGATTCACCGATGCTCACGCGCCCGGTCCTCTTTGTCACATGTCACGTTACGGGCTAATGACGGGGCGCTATCCGTTTCGCACCAACGTGAATCGCTGGCCGGAGCATGCGCTGATTCAGCCGGATCAGGTAACACTGGCGTCTTTCCTGAAGGAAAGCGGATACACGACAGCCATGATTGGCAAATGGCATCTTGGATTCGAAGAATCGGGATACACCAATCCACTCCCGGGCGGCCCCGTGGATGTTGGTTTTGATCACTACTTTGGGATCCGCGCCTCGACGGACATCCCGCCCTACTTTTACATTCGCGGCGATCGAGCTGTGAATCCTCCCTCAGAGCGTATTGCTGCGAACACGACAGCGGGTTGGTCTCCGATCCAAGGCAAGTTCTGGCGCGCCGGTGGGATCGCACCCGACCTCGAACTTCCCGATGTCCTACCAAGGTTCACGGAGGAAGCGCTTGCCGTGATTGATGAGCATGCTCGTTCTCAGAATGAATCGCCTCTGTTCTTGTATGTGGCGTTTCCGGCGCCTCACACCCCTTGGCTACCATCGAAAGACTTTCAGGGAACTTCTGACGCGGACCTGTTTGGCGATTTCATGGTGATGGTGGATGACATGACGGGACAGATCATCGCATCCTTGGACGAGAACAACTTGTCCTCCAACACGCTGTTCCTCTTCACCAGCGATAACGGGCCCGTCTGGTATGAAACGGATGTTGAACGCTTCGACCACGACAGTTCGGGTGGATGGCGAGGGATGAAAGCGGATGCATGGGAAGCCGGACATCGTATGCCCATGATTGTTCGTTGGCCGGGGCACACCGCGTCTGGGACGGAGAGCGATCAATTGGTTTGCTTCACAGACATCTTGGCAACGCTCGCCGATGCGATTGGCAGGCCTCTTCCCGAAGATGCTGGGCCGGATAGCATCAGTTTCCTGCCCGCGATGACGGGCCAGAGTGTCGGTCCCAACGACATGCGTCAACAATGGGCGATGCGATCGGGGGGCGGGATGATGGTGGTGCGCGATGGCGACTGGAAATGGATCAATGGGATTGGCTCGGGTGGCTTCTCCAAACCGCGTCGCGTCGAAAAGCTGCGGGCGAACGCACCTTCGACTCAGCTGTACAACTTGGCTGAAGATCCCGCCGAAATGATCAACGTCGCCAACTTGTATCCCGAGCGCGTTGCAAGAATGCGTTCGATTCTGGAAGCAACCCTCAAGGAAGGTCTCGACCCGAGTTCTCCTTTGTCGAAACGACCTTAGTGCGAGGTTGGGTGTGGTAGATCTGGCCGAGGGTTAAGCAACGCTGACGCGTCGGATCATGACTAATCCGACAAGCCTTTGGGGAGTTCTCGACCCGATAGAACAAGCTGCGACGGAATACTACGAGGGACGTCGCCGCATGTGTGGCAAACCGCGGCCTTGCGACTGAGCGGTCTTGAGTTGGTCTTTGATATCGCTGAGTGGGACCGCTGCTGTTGCGATCGTCACCAACTCCTGAGGATCGATTTCGCTTACGAGATTGCGTTTTGCGATCTGTTCAACTTCTTCCTCCAAGTCACTGATCCATACGGGCAGGTCCAACCCCACGCCGATGGGCGAACGAGAAAGAATCGCGGCCTCTTCTTCCAAACGGTCAAACGCCGTGCTCTTTCGTCCGGCCTCCGCGTCGGCCATCGCAGGGGCAACCAAAGCACGCATGCGATCCACGGTCATCGGTTGTATGAAACGTTCGTTGATGCGGTCCGCCACCGTTGGCATGCGCATGGAATACCTGCCCTGAAGATGCTTGAGCCGTTGGACGTACTGCTCCGCCTCCGGTGCGATGCGCTCATGCAAGCTCTGTCGCCAGGCATGCGCCGCTTGATCAAGCCCCAGACGCACCAGGACCTGATGCGTCCACATGATCGGCTTTAGTTTCCAAGCGACGCGGTCGTAACGGGTTCGCAGCCGCAAGAAGTCCAAAAACGTATAGATCAACTCTCCACGATCGCTCTGTGTTGTCGTGCTGTTGTAGTCCTGGTATTCCGCGTGGTGATCCATCAGCGAGTCGAAGACCAAGGTGACCCAACGAGACGCTTCGGCCAAGGTGATGTCACCACTGTCGAGGTCACGCACCAAGGCCGTGTCGTCGAGCAATTCATCACCATCGTTGATGGCCCGTTGCAGCCAGGCATCCACCCCCTGATGTAGGACCGCGCGGATGTTGCTCAGCTGAAGGAAACTTTGAGTGAACAAAGGCTCGCCGTATTTCGATACGAAATCGACCAGGCACTTCCACTTCTTGGGATCGCTAACCGATTCCAAGGGAGAAAGACGCAGCGTCTGGCTGTGGGAAAGCCAACTGCCCAACATGGTTTCCGTCAAACGCTCCAGCAAAGGGATGAGCGTCGTTGCCACGGCCGACTGATCGGTCAGACTCAATGCGCCGGCGACCGACATTGAACCATCCGCCAGTTGTTCTTGGGTCGGGCGTGGAAGCGCATTGGCGTGCAAAACGCCTTGAGAAATCGCTTCTACCAGCGCTCGGTAGCCCGACCGATACAGACCGTCGAACTCCGTGATGGCGCCGACCCCGATGGGATGCCGTTGCTCCATTTGCCTGGCGGTCTCCATCAGCCGACAAGTCTCAGCCAACATGCCGCAACGGGGTAGCCAGTGCAGGAGATGGCGGATGTTGCGTTCACGTAGCCGCGTCACGTAAATCTTGACGGGATCACCGCCCCGCGAGAGCGGGATGTAGAGGAGATTGCGATTGAGAAGGCCGCCAACAAAATCGGGGAACCGCGAGCGTGCATGGTCAGTCTGTCCCGCCATCATGGCCGCAAACAAGCCAATCGCTCCGGCGTCATCTTCCACCAGCTCGTCATCGAGCGCGCCGGCAACATTGTCCTCGAGCGCCGCCAGAGCGCCGGCGATCAAACGTCGCGCATCCGACATCTCGACCGCGGTGGTGATGATGCGTTCCATCAAGGAGTCGCGAAGGACTCGCTTACGATCATAGCTCCGCATCGATTCGTTGTCGGTCCCCGCGGGTTTGACCTCGAACATCCGAACACTTGCCAACAACTCCAAAAGTCCGGTCCGGTTCTCAGCTGCTCGCGTGGCCCAGTCTCGCAGTGCCTCAACTTGAGAGGATCGCGGATGCGGGTTACCCGAATCGCTTTCAGCCGCATCCCGTTCGGCGTCGTTTTCTAACCGACCGAAACGTTGCGTGACGGCAACATCCGCCGCGACGGACCACATCCGTGCCAGGGACTGAAGGAAGTCAAGATGATCTTCCAAGCGTTTCGCTTCTAACTCCAACTCGGTGGCGTTCCCATTGTCTTGACCCGGATCGTAAACAACACCGTCATGGCCATCATCGGTTGTGTCCTGATAAATCATGTCCTCGTAGGCGGCCGCAAACAGATCGTTCGATTCATCCGCCCCGCCGGGAAGGTCATCGTCCGCGTGCAGCAACTCCTCTTCCCAATCAGGACGTTCGCGAACCTCCCCGTGAGCGCCAAACAACTGAAATTCAGGCACAGACCAAAACGAAGCCGCGTTTGCTTCCAAATAGTCAAAGAACTTGTTCAGCCGTGTCCACAACTCGGACGATTCCGACGCCATATGGTGGCGGAGCTGTACCAGCCAACGTTGTGCAAGACGCGGCAACGAAAGGCCGCCACTTCGAATTCCAAGCGACTCCGCTTGGCCCAGCCAATGAATCAACAACGCCTGTGCGGGAACAAAATCCTTGCGTTCCAGAAGGGCGGAAATGACCAAGGTGTAAGCCCGAGGCGAATCGAACAGATCCGCGTGCGGGGCCCAAAAGGCAATGTCGCCCTTTGTGGCGCCACCGCGGTGCCACAAGCGCAAGGCCCGCGCTACCAAACGTCCCGATTCAAATGACTCCCACGGGTCCGTCGTGTCGATGGACTCCACCGTGTGCGCTGCGAACTGACGCCACCACTCGGCGACCTCGCGGTACTGCGCTTCCATTGCCTGGTAAATGGAATCGTTATCGCGTGCCGCTGCCTCGCTCCAAACACGGGCGACGTAACCGAACAGGCTATCGATCAGATACAACAGTTCATCAACACGGGTATCCGGAGTGGAGTTCTCCATTCCTGGATAGAGACTGAAGTTGCCCGTGAATCCTAAGATGTCCCAGGGATCCATCAGAGCGCCACACTCGATGGCCCGCTGAATCAAATCGAAGGTTTGCGCGGGCACCTCGGCCGCCTCTTCGATCCGTCCCGCACGCAGGGCACGCAGGCCCAGTGTCATGTCGCAGTCGATTCGGCACTGCAACCTCGCTGACGCCGCGGCTACCACATCGGCCTGCCGCTTCGCGGAATCTGGATAGCCCATCCGGGCAAAGGTGCGAGCAAGCTGAACATGCTGGAGCTGTTCTGCTCGTCGAGTGGCTAACGCCGCATTCAGGTGTTGGCGGGCGGCGCCGAATGGCTGATGACGGGTCTGTTCTTCCGACCGCAGTCGTTCGCCGTGTGATCCCGCGATGTTGGCAATGCGCCATCGGTAGAACGCATCACGATACTTCGCGTTCGGCCCCATCAGCGAACGCAGCGTGACTTCGCTGGAATACGCATTGGGTCCCCATCCAGAAATACCCGATGCCATCAGCATCGTACCCGCCAATACCGATGCCGCCTCGGCCATCAGCTCATCACGGGGCAACTCGGAGGGTGATCGAACGCGTTGCAGCAGCGCGTCCATGGTCACGCAACGGAGCACAAACCGATCGTACCTTCCGGCGCTGTCGATATGTCGTTCGTCCCAACCACCAAAATGGTAGTTCGGCCGACGATTGACGGGATGATCAAAGTCGTATGCGCGCGGATCAAAACACAACTCACGAATCTGCGCGGGCTCCAGTGATGCCGCTCTCAGTATCTCCTCCGGGCATTGCTCGATAGATGACAACGCCCGTTCGACCAGCTCCTGATAAGGGCCCGAACTGATTCCGCAGCCTTGAACAAAAAGCGGAACGGGTCGCACAAATTCGTGGCTGTACGGTTGCGCAGACTGGTTCTCCAGGATTGCCACCGGTCGATAACCAACGAAGTCATTCAAGTCGCGAATCGCACCGTCAATCAAGGATTGGTGATCCGGCCCAACAACGGGAAGCTCGCCGTCACCCAGGCGTTCAAGGACAGCCTCCGCCGCGCGTCCCAGGAAGAAACCATTGAAAAGGACTTCCGGAGGCTGATGAAAGAGCAAGTCGCGATGGTAATCCAGGTAGGCGGGAAGCAATCCCGACCAAATCAGACGAACAACCTGTCGAACTCGAGAGACATTTTGAAAGGCGGAATCCGAACGCGCAAGCGCCTCCGTCGCTTCCTCGATCCAAAGCCTCATGACCAGAAATGGGGGAGGTCCCTTGAGCACGTCACCACCAGCCGCTTGGTCATGCACGCAATTCCATGCTTGCAATGTCGGCGCGGCAGCAGGTCCGGATGAAAAGTTGAGGTAACCAACCAGATTCTTAATCGCATCGACCGTGGCACCCTTTGGGCCACCAATGGCGGAGGCCCAGTCCTCACTGGAAGACTCAAAGGCGTCTTTATGGTGATGCGATGCGTTCATGGTGTTCGCCAGTGATCCGAATGGCACTACCCCGAGGCGGCCCATCGTTGGAGTACCGCCTTCAGGCGCTTCTGCGAGAAGGCTGCGGGCAGCTAAAGCCCAGGCTCCAACGTTGCGGTGTTACCATTCGGGTCTGAACCTCTGTGATATCGAAGGGTGAGAGCCCCTTTGTTTGCGTCACTCCCCTCAACGCGAACGGCGCTTCGCAGCTTTCTTCGCGGACTTCTTCGACGCCTTCTTACCGGCCTTTTTGGGCTTCTTGCTCGCCTTCTTTGGGCTGAACTTCGTTGCTTTTTTAGCCGTCTTCTTTCCGGCTTTTTTTGTAGCCTTGGCTTTCTTGGCGGACCTCTTGGTGGGCTTCTTTGCCGACTTCTTCGAGCTCGTTTTTTTCTTGGACTTCGCCGCGGCAGAAGGGCTCTTGCCGAACGCGGCTTCCCAGCCCTCAGAATACTTGGCGGTCGTTCCAACTCGCAAAATCGTCATCTTGTCGTTTGTTGCTTTTGAAAGGAGAAAAGGAAACTAAGTGTGCTTGGGTTGCGTGTGATTGGGTTGCAAACGATTGTCAGCTTGCATGGATGCTCTTGTAGCGATGCTTCGGGACATCTCCGTCGACATCCTCGCCCATGCGTTCACGACGGTTGCGTTCGTAGGTGTCGAAGTTACCCTCGCACCATACCACGTCGCCATCGCCCTCGAACGCTAGGATGTGAGTTGCTAATCGGTCCAGGAACCAGCGATCGTGGCTCGTCACCACCACGCATCCGGCAAAGTTCAGGATGGCTTCTTCCAGGGCACGCAAGGTGTCGACATCCAAGTCATTGGTGGGTTCGTCTAGCAACAAGACGTTACAGCCGCGTCGCAGCAAGGTCGCAAGGTGAACCCGATTTCGTTCACCACCGGACAGCTTCCCAACCTTTTTTTCCTGGTCGGGACCTTTGAAATTGAAGCGGGCAACGTACGCGCGTGAGGAAACCTGTCGCCCCCCCATATCAATGTTGTCCAATCCATCGCTGATTTCCTGAAACACGGTCTTGTCGGGATCCAGCGCGTCGCGGCTTTGATCCACGTAGCCGAGTTGCACCGTGTCGCCAATGCGAATGCTCCCCGAGTCGGGTTCTTCCTGGCCGGTCAGCATCCGAAACAAGGTTGTCTTTCCAGCGCCATTGGGACCGATGATGCCAACGATCCCTCCCGCCGGGAGCCGAAAATCCAAATCGCGAATCAACACCTTCTCGTCGAAGGCCTTGGCAAGGTCCTTTGCCTCGATCACAAGTTCCCCAAGGTGAGGGCCCTTCGGGATCTGGATCTCCAATTCGTCGGGGCGGTCTTCGAACTGTTCCGCTGACAATTCCTCGTAGGCCTTGATTCGCGCTTTGCTTTTTGCCTGTCGCGCCTTGGGACTCATGCGAATCCATTCCAGCTCGCGTGCCAAGGTGCGTTCACGGGCCTTTTGATGACGCTCCTCCAACTTCATGCGTTTCTCACGAGCTTCCAACCAAGCGGTGTAGTTGCCTTCGAAAGGAATTCCACGACCACGGTCGATTTCCAGGATCCACTGAGCGACGTTGTCAAGAAAGTACCGATCGTGTGTGACCGCCACGACGGTGCCCGGGTAGGAAGCCAGGTGTTGCTCCAGCCACGAAACACTTTCCGCGTCCAGGTGGTTGGTTGGCTCATCCAAAAGCAAGAGGTCAGGCTGGCGTATCATGAGTTGGCACAATGCAACGCGTCGTTTTTCGCCGCCTGACAACTTTGTCACATCCGCATCGCCCGGGGGCAGGTTCATCACATTCATTGCGACTTCCACCTGACGATCCAATTCCCACAGATTGGCGGCGTCGATAACGTCCTGCAACTCGGCCATTTCGTCATAGAGTTTTTGCAGCTTGTCTTCGTCGGTTTCCTCGCCCAACAGACCCGTGATCTCGTTGTATCGATCAAGAACGGATTGGCGCTCGGCAACAGCCTCCTGCACGTTCTCAAAGACAGTCTTGCTCGGATTCAGCGGAGGCTCTTGTTCCAAATAGCCCACCGTGAAGCCTTTCGTCAGCTTCGCGTCGCCCTCAAACTCTGTGTCTTGGCCGGCCATGATGCGAAGCAACGTGCTCTTACCGGCACCGTTGGGGCCGAGCACGCCGATTTTCGCACCCGGGTAAAAGGCCAAGTGCACATCTTCCAGCACCTTCTTCGCGCCGTGTTTCTTGGTCAATCCCGAGACTTGATAGATGTATTGTCGAGACATCGGATTGAATCACTCCCATTCAATTGTTGCAGGTGGTTTGCTGCTGATGTCGTAACACACCCGGTTCACTCCACGAACCTCGTTGATGATTCGCGTGCTGATGCGTGATAGCAGTTCGTATGGCAGGTGAGACCAATCAGCCGTCATGAAGTCATCGGTGTTGACGCACCGAACGGCGATGGCATTGTCATAGGTACGTGCATCGCCCATGACGCCAACACTCTGAACCGGCAACAGCACCGCAAACGCCTGGCTAGTCTCCCGATACAAGCCGGCTCCTTCGATTTCCTCGACGACAATCGCGTCCGCCTCACGCAGCACCGCCAACTTCTCCGCGGTGACTTCCCCAAGACAGCGAACGGCCAAACCAGGGCCAGGGAAGGGGTGACGCCAAACCAGATTCTCTGGGAGCCCCAGTTCCAGTCCGAGCCGACGGACCTCGTCCTTGAAGAGATCGCGAAGCGGTTCGATCAAATCAAAGCCGAGTTCCTTGGGCAGACCTCCGACGTTGTGGTGCAGCTTGATCGTCGCCGCGGGGCCGTCTTCATCTGCGCCACTCTCAATCACGTCCGGATACAAGGTTCCCTGCGCGAGAAACTCCGCGTCCGTGATCTTGGCTGCTTCTGCTTTGAAACACTCGATGAACTCATAGCCAATGCGGCGCCGTTTCTCCTGCGGCTCCGTGACACCCTGGAGAGCATCCAGAAACCGTTGCTCCGCGTCCACGACGTGAAGGTCGGTTTGGAAGTGTCCGGAGAACTCATCGACGACCGTCTGCTTCTCGTTCTTTCGGAGCAGTCCATTGTCAACGAGAATGCACGAAAGTTGACTTCCAATTGCTTTGAAAAGCAACGCCGCGACGACCGACGAGTCGACACCGCCTGAAAGACCACAGATCACGCGTCGATTGCCGACGCGCTTGCGAATGTCAGCGATGACCGACGCGGCAAAGTCCTCCAACCGCCATGTGCCGTCACAACCACAAACGTCCCGAACGAAGTTGCGTAGGATCCTGCCCCCTTGAGGCGTGTGGGTGACTTCGGGATGAAACTGCATCCCAAACACCGACCGATCGCGGTGGCGAATCGCGGCGTAGGGGCACGTCTCGGTCTGTGCCAGCACGATAAAGTCGCTCGCGACATTGGCGATTTGATCCCCGTGGCTCATCCAAACTTGCTCGGATTCCTCCAAACCACGGAACAGACTTTCACGATCCAGAAACTGGCAGGACGCCCTGCCGAACTCGCCACTCGGAGTGTTCGACACCTCCCCGCCCAAACTCTGACACGCCAGCTGCATGCCATAGCAGATTCCCAGCACAGGGATGCCCAAATCGAACAACGCGGGGTCACATAAGGGAGCATTCGTTTCGTAAACGCTGTTGGGGCCGCCCGAGAGGATGATCCCTTGCGGTGCCAAGGTCGCCAACCGCTCGGCTGAGATGTCGTGGCGAACGATTTGGCAGTACACGTTCTGCTCGCGAACGCGACGTGCAATCAGCTGTGCGTATTGCGACCCAAAATCGAGAACGACGATGCGCTGCTGAGTCAGGTCGTTCGACCCAGTACCGGGTGCAGAATCGCAGGGCTTGCTGGCCTTCGTAACGGCTTGGCTCGGAGCCCGCTGGCCGATGGTCGTCATTTGTGTTCCTCACCCCGTGAATTCGAATCGCGCAGTGTAGAATTTGTGAGGCTGATGCCCAAGGGGCAAAGCAAAGGGAAGCTTTCGACTTCCATGGGTGCCCACCGCACCGAACCAAAACCCTCCGCGGAATCGCTGATGCAATCAACCCAACTCGCAAACGGAATGACCTTGCCCACCTTGGGTCTGGGAATGTGGAAAATCGAACCGAAGCAAGTCGGCGGAACGGTTCATGAGGCGATCAAGATCGGCTACCGACACTTTGACAGTGCATGCGACTACGGAAACGAAGAGGCGTTTGGGGCAGCTTTGGCAAATGAGTTCGAACGCGAAACCGTGCGGCGTGATGACATCTGGGTCACCTCCAAGCTCTGGAACACCTACCATCATCCCGACCATGTCCGGCCCGCGATCGAGAAGAGCCTCCTGGACCTTCGTTTGGATTACCTGGATCTCTACCTCATCCACTTTCCAATCGCCCAGGCATTTGTGCCGTTCGAACAGCGGTATCCTCCTGGATGGTTCTTTGACCCGGATGCCGACCATCCCGTTGTTCAATCCGCCGCCGTTCCCTTGATTGAGACTTGGCATGCGATGGAAGAGCTTGTTCGTTCCGGATTGACGCGCGCGATTGGCGTCTGCAACTACGGTGTGTCCCTGTTGCGCGACTTGAAGAACCAGGCTTCCATCCAGCCGGCAATGCTGCAGGTTGAGATGCACCCGTATCTCACACAAAACAAGTTGCTCCGATTTTGCCAGGAGTCGCAGATTGCGGTCACGGCGTTCTCGCCGCTCGGCGCTCAGTCGTACTTCCAGCTCAACATGGCCGAGCACAACGAATCACTTCTTCAGCACCCAACCATCCATGAGATCGCGGGTGCCGTTTCTCGGACACCCGCGCAAGTACTCCTTCGTTTTGCGGTCCAACGCGGAACCTTGCCAATCCCGAAAACATCCCGGCCAGAGCGACTAAAAGAGAACTTTGCGCTCTGGGATTTTGAGCTCGGCGACCAAGCCATGAACGCCATCTCCGACCTCAACCGAAACCGCCGCTTCAACGATCCCGGTGACTTCTGCGAGGCCGCGTTTAATACGTTCTATCCAATCTACGAATAGTCGCATACGCGCACGTGCTCTAAACGCTTGTGATCTCTGTCGCGTCACGTTTCTCTGGCAATCGCTCCCTTAGCTCTTTGCAGGCGTCCGAGGGGTTGCTGCAGAGGGAACACCGCGATGTCCCGTCTTCGTCCGTGGTTGAATTCAGACCGCCACAAGATCCTGAAATCGACCGTCGCCCAAAGATCACGCCGACCGCCATCGCCATCACCACCGCCATCATGGCAAACGCGGTGATGGCCATCACGGGCAACATCTGTTGTATCCAGCTAGCCCCAGACTCTGATGTGATGGTTTCCATGTTTCTCGCCTCAGTGGCATAAGTTTCCAAGTCACCAGTCCCGGACAATGCGAAGGCCAAGGGACTCGCTTCGTCCGGACGACGGCTTACCAGCAAGACCGATAGCTCTTGCTGCTTCGCCAGCCTCAAACCCTCTTCGGCACCGAGGACCATCAACGCAGTCGCCCAAGCGTCCGCCATCATGCACGTCTTGGTGATCACGGTTGCCGAAGCCAAGGTGTGATTGACTGGGCTCCCGCTCCGTGGGTCAATCGTATGCGAATACCGGACGCCCTCGAAGTCATAAAAGTTGCGATAGTCGCCCGATGTTGCCATGGCGGAATCGGAAATGGGATGTGCCGCCAGCAGAGCCTGGCCCGCTTGGCGATCGGGTTGCTGAATCCCCACCATCCATGGCGAACCCCCTTTGTCGCCAGTCACTGCGACCTCGCCCCCGATCTCCACAAAGGCATTTGCGATACCTTGCTCGGTCAACGTGGCAACCACCGCATCCACGCCATGGCCCTTTGCAATCGCCGACAAGTCGAGCTTTAGTTGGGGAATTGCCTTTCGTATGGAAGCGGGCTCCAAACGAACCTCCAAGTGCCCGTAACCAACCCGGCTCAAGAGCTCCTTCACTTCGGATTCATCGGGAAGCGAGTCACCGGGGTCGCTGGGGCCAAAATTCCAGCGATTGACCAAGGGCCCGACGGTCACATCAAAAGCCCCGTCTGTGAGTCGAGACACTTCCAGCGCCTCCTTCACAACCCCGGCAAACGCAGGCGAAATCGAGAACCAATCCGTGGATGGCGATGCGTTGAACCGGCTGATTTCAGACGACCTCAGATAGGTCGACATCTGGTCGTTGACCTGACGAAGGCATTTCTCAACGGCGATCTGCACGTCCATTCTCGCGATCGTCGCTTCCGAGGCGTCCTCCTCGAACCACTTCACCATGTACGTCGTGCCCATCGTTCGGCCACGTATCTCCGACAGCGTGCCTTCCGGATAAGCGTGCGGGACAATCGAAACGGAAACAAAAAGAAACGCGGCGAACCGGAAGGCACGCCGCGTCTTGCAGTTGCAGTCGCTTCGAATGTCTGGATCAACCACCAAAATCATCGTACGCAATGTTCTCCGGTTCAACGCCAAGATCGTCCAGCATCTTGAATACGGCCGCGTTCATCATCGGCGGTCCGCAGATGTAATACTCGATGTCCTCTGGCGCCGGGTGCTTGCTCAAGTAGTTTTCCAAGAGCACCTGGTGAATGAAGCCTTGATAGCCGTCCCAGTTGTCCTCCGGAAGCGGCTCCGAAAGGGCGATGTTGAATTTGAAGTTCGGAAACTCTTTTTCAATTTCCCGAAAGTGATCGATATAGAAGAGTTCCCGAAGGCTCCGACCGCCGTACCAGTAACTCACCTTGCGACTTGATTTCTGTCGCTTGAACAACTCAAAGATGTGACTGCGCAGAGGAGCCATCCCCGCACCACCTCCGATATAGACCATTTCAGCCTCTGAATCCTTGATGAAAAACTCACCGTAGGGACCGGAGATCGTGGCCTTGTCACCTTCCTTCAGAGAAAAGATCCAACTGCTCATCTTGCCGGGCGGAATCCCCTCCGGCCCGCGGGGCGGCGGCGTCGCCACGCGAACGTTGAGCATGATGATGCCCTTTTCGCCTGGATAGTTCGCCATGGAGTAAGCACGAATGACCGGTTCATCCACCTTGGAAACGTAGCGCCAAACATTGAACTTATCCCAATCCTCGTGAAACTTCTCCTCGATCACGAAGTCTTTGTAGTTCACCGTGTGCGTGGGGCATTCAATCTGGATGTAGCCGCCCGCCCGGAAATCGACTTCCTCACCCTCGGGGAGTTCCAGGACAAACTCTTTGATGAAGGTCGCCACGTTGCGATTGCTACGTACGGTGCACTCCCACTTCTTCGTGTCGAATGCCTCCGCGGGAACCTCAACCTCCATGTCTTGCTTGACGGCGACCTGACAGCTCAGACGCTCACCCTCAGCAGCTTCCTTCTTGTTGATGTGGCCTTCTTCCGTGGGCAACAGATCACCACCCCCATCATGGACTTTCACCTTGCACTGGGCACAGGTCCCACCACCGCCACAGGCGCTGGAAACGAATACGCCCGCATCGGCGAGGGCGCCCAATAATTTGCCACCAGCGGGGACCTCGATCGATTTCTGCTCGTTGATCGTGATCGTGACGGGACCCGACGCGACCAAGAACTTCTTGGCAGACAAAATGATCATCACCAGGGCGACAACCACCACGGTGAACATCAAGACACCGAATACGACCGTTGACATCGATGAGAGCCTTGAAAACTAGAACAAAAGAATGTTGACATCGCGTGTGCCATCGTCGGACGGCCGGCGACAAGTGACTAAAGCTGGATGCCGCTGAAGGACATGAACGCCAGCGACATCAGACCAACCGTGATAAAGGTGATCCCCAAACCGCGAAGGGGTGGCGGCACGTCGCTATACTTCATTTTCTCGCGGATCCCTGCGAGGGCCATGATCGCTAGAGCCCAGCCGACCCCACTGCCAAGCCCGTACACGCAAGACTCGCCGAAGTTGTACTCACGCTGAACCATGAACAGTGACGCGCCTAGAATCGCGCAGTTCACGGTGATGAGCGGTAGGAAGATCCCAAGAGCTGTGTAAAGCGCCGGTACAAACCGATCCAAGAACATCTCCAGGATTTGAACCATGGCGGCGATGACGCCGATGTAGCTGATGAAGCCCAGGAATTCCAAGTCGACGGTGGCAAAGTCAATCGAACTGCCCACGTACGGCTGAGCCCAGGTCAAGGCGCCTTTCTTGAGCAAGAACGAGTAGATCAGCTGATTCGCAGGCACCGTGATTGCCTCGATCGCGATCACGGCAACCCCGAGACCGATCGCCGTCTTGACGTTCTGACTGACCGCCAAGAATGTGCACATCCCCAAGAAGAAGGACAGGGCGAGGTTCTCGACGAAGACCGCCGTGATAAAAATGCTCAGGTAGTGTTCTAACATCGCTAGCCTCACGCCTCCTCAATTTGTTCGGGTTTGTTCAGGCGGATGATCCAGATCATGATGCCAATGATGATGAAGGCGCTGGGAGGGTAAAGCATCATCCCGTTGGGGTTGTACCACCCACCATCCCGATCCAGCTTCATCAGCTCGATTCCGAACAAGGAACCAGCACCGAAGAGCTCTCGGAAAAAGGCCACCACCATCAAGACCATGGCGTAGCCGAGGCCGTTTCCAATCCCGTCCAAGAAGCTCATCGCCACGCCGTTCTTCATCGCAAAGCCTTCGGCTCGGCCCATGACAATGCAGTTCGTGATGATCAAACCCACGAAGACGGATAGCTGCTTGCTGATGTCGTAAACGTAGGCTTTCAAAACCTGATCCACGACGATCACCAAAGAAGCGATCACCGTCATTTGAACAATGATGCGGATGCTACTGGGGATGTAATGGCGGATCGCACTGACTGCCGCATTGGACAATGCCACGACAGCCACAACCGCTGCGGACATCACAAGCGAAACTTGCATCGAAGTGGTCACAGCGAGCGCGCTGCAGATCCCCAAGATTTGGAGCGCGATCGGGTTGTTATCAAGAACAGGCCCAAAAAGAACCTTGCTGACCTTGGAACCAGCCATCTGTCACTCCGCTTCGCTTTCTTGTTCCGTCTCGGACTCGTCCGCCGCGTCATCGACCTCGCTGGAGGGGCCACTCGCGATCTCTTGTTTCAAATTGGTCAGGAACGGGCCGTATCCCTGGTCGCTTGCCCAGTAACGAACCAAGTTTGTCACGCCACGACTGGTGATGGTCGCTCCAGAAAGTCCATCCACTTGGGTCTTGCTGCCCGCAGGCGCGGGGCCTTTGGCGACCTGCGCCACCGGCTTCTCATCGTCACCGTAAAGCTTCAGGCCAACCCACTGGGCTTTCCACTTCGGATTGTCGACCTCGCCGCCCAACCCAGGCGTTTCGGCATGTTCATAGAACGTCAGGCCCTGAACGGTCTGCAGATCACTCTTCAGTGCCAAATACCCGTAAAGGGTCGACCAAAGTCCGTTCCCATAAACAGGAAGCACCACCAAGTCGATGTTCTCTGTCCCCGGCTTCTTCACAAAGTAAACGCGGGCGACCTTCTCTCGATTGAGCACGCCAATGGGGTACTCCGAGCCATCAATCGCCTCGCTGCCATCCTTTGACTTCGACGCCGCGCGGGGATCATAGGTGGTTGGATCCTCTTCGCCGTTGTAGGTTCCGTCATCCAGGTTCACGAGCTTCTCGCTGACCCAACCGTTGTACATCTCCTCGACTTGCTCATTCGGCAAAGCGGAGGCTGACTTGCCATACTCTCCCATCGGCAGACCCGCAGCATCCAGGATGTTGCGTTGCCGATCCAAGATTTTGTTTTGCTCTTGAAGCGGGCGAAGTGCCACGGCGGCAGCACTCACAGCCAGCGAGCAGACGACGCAGAGCACGACGGCGACAAGAATCGTGAAACCGAGTGAATCACGTTGCGGCATAGCGAGACACCCTCCTACGTACGTTGGCTTGAACGACGAAGTAATCGATCAACGGGGCAAAGACATTTCCAAACAGAATGGCGAGCATGATCCCTTCGGGAAACGCTGGATTCACGACACGAATCAACACCGTCATCAGGCCAATCAAGGCGCCGTAGATCCATTTGCCTAACTCCGTCATGGAGGCGCTGACGGGGTCCGTTGCCATGAACACCAGCCCAAACGCAAGCCCGCCGATGACCAAATGGTAGTAAAACGGGATGCCGAACATGGGATTCGTATCGCTGCCCGCCCAGTTCAATAGCAAGCTAGTGCCGGCGGTTCCAAGCACGACACCCGCCATGATTTTCCAAGACCCGATCCCTGTCGCGATGAGGATCGCCGCACCCACCAGGCAGAGCAGAGCACTTGTCTCACCGACACAGCCTTGGATCGTGCCAACGAAGGCGCTCATCCAGGTAATCGCAGGACCTTCACCCCAGGCGTACTGGATGTTACTCAGGGAATCGATCGCGCCGCCTTGAGCGTTCGCCATCTGACCCAAGGCCGTCGCACCCGAGAAGCCATCCACGGCGGTCCACACACGGTCCCCGCTAATCTGACCCGCATAAGCGAAATACAGGAATGCGCGACTGGTGAGCGCCACGTTCAAGAAATTGCGCCCGGTCCCGCCAAAGACCTCCTTCGCCACGATGACGCCGAAGGAAATCCCCACCGCCACCTGCCACAGTGGGATGGAGGCGGGTAGCGTCAAGGGAAACAGCAAGCCAGTGACAAGAAAGCCCTCGTTGATCTCATGCCCGCGAAGGACACTGAAGACCAACTCGATGTGCCCGCCCACGAACATGCAAACGATGTAAATCGGCAGGAAATAAATCGCTCCGTAAACAAAATTGTCAATGTGGTTCGCTGGATCGTGCCCGAAACCGATCGCTGTGTGAATGGTGTGGTGCCAATCGAAATCCACCTCCATGCCAGCCTCGGTCATGGCTTGGATCGACCCATTGGCTTGATAACCGACGTTCCACATCCCGAATAGCGTGACCGGAATCAAAGCGACGACGACAGTGATCATCATCCGCTTGAGATCAATGTTGTCTCGGACATGGGTCGTGCCCGTGGTGGTCTCTCCCGGCGTGAACAGAAATGTGTCCAACGCTTCATACATGGGATACGCCTTCTCCAGCAGCCCGCCTTTTGCAAAGAAGGGGTGCACACGGTCGAAGGCATCACGAAGTGGTTTCATTAGCTTTGGTTCGCTGGTATCCGCAAAGAATCGATCGTTGAAATGGGGCGAAGCCGTCGAACGACCCGCTTCGCCTGTTGAACCGTTGTTGGGAACTAACCTTCACGCTCGATGATCGTCAGGTTCTCCCGCAGCAAACTCCCGTATTCGTACTTGCCGGGACAAACGAACGTGCAGAGTGCGAGATCCTCCTCCTCGACTTCCAACGCCCCCAGCGCTTGTGCGGAATCGGTATCGCGAACAATCAAAGCCCGCAGCAGTTGCGTTGCCAGAACATCCAGGGGCATGACCTTCTCGTACGTCCCGAGTGGGACCATGGCCCTTTCGCTGCCACCCGTCGAAGAAGTGAACGCAAATTTGCGATCGGGCGTCAATGCGGAGGCAAAGACTCGCGTCACCGAAAACTTGTCAAAACCCGGTTTCTGCCAACCCAAGAATTCCCGGTGATCTCCTTCTTCGATCAGCGAAATCTGCTGGTGGAAACGGCCCAAGTAGTGATGAGGCTCCATTGCGGTGCGGCCACCGAGGACGGAACCGGAGATCGGTCGAATCGTGATGGAATCATCGTATTCGCCGTCGATCAGCTCCGTCACGCTCGCGCCCAAACGCGTTTCCAAAAGCCGCGGTTGCGATGCGACGGGGCCACACAGGGAAACAATCCGACGCGTGTCCAGGATCCCATTTTGAAACAAAGCCCCCATGGCAATGACATCCTGGTAACCGATGTACCAGACAGTTTTGCCGGGGCCCACCGGGTCCAGAAAGTGAATGTGGGTGCCGGGCAATCCCGCCGGGTGCGGACCACCAAAACCGGCAACCTCGACGCCAGGCGTGTCGCCGCCAGGAACATCCGAGCCAACCGCGTGGCACAGGAACACCGTCCCATCGGTTAACTGAGTGAGCGCCTGCAGCCCGAGCGAAAACTGATCTTGCCGCTCACCGATGACGATCACGGGGTCCGCTGCAAGCGGATGTGTATCGATGGCGGTGACGAAAATGGAATGGGGCACCGTGCCAACCGCGGGGGTTCGCCCAAAGGGTCGGCTTCGCAGTGCCGTCCAAAGACCCGAGAGGCGAAGTTGCTCGGTCACTCTCTCGCGTCCTAAGGCCGCAAGATCGGCGCCCTGAGCCTCGGGAAACTCCACCGCATCGTCGCCGTCCAAGTCCAGCGTGATCGACTCAAACTTTCGCTTCGCCCCGCGGACGACATCGCGAATGGTCCCGGCCGCGGGGGATGTGAACACGACTCCCGCCGTTTTCTTATCCTCGAAAATGGGCTGCCCCAACGCCACGCGATCTCCGGGCGCCACCAGCATCGTCGGCTTCATACCGACGTAGTCATCGCCCAGCAACGCGACCTGGGTGACCGGCTTCGCAATCTCAATGCGCTGCTCGGGCGCCCCTAGGATCGGAAGGTCAAGACCTCGTTTGATCTGAATCGATTGCAATGTTGTCGTCATCAGCGCCCTGGAAACCGCCTCAAGAAGTCGACCGGCGAGCTTTGTGAACTTTGTAACAAACTGACCGCGAGTGAATGCCCGCTCGAAACAATCGGCGGGCAATCTGTGTCGCGAACAGCCGTGCGAATGATTACACAGGACACTTTGGTTGACAACGCCAATCGAGACACCGCGTCCATCGAATTTGCCGAGGGAAGCATTCGATTCGTCTCCTACGTCGCGGCTTTTCGCAGGCACGTCTGCGCTCTCGCAAATGAGATTGAAACTCCCGCCGGCCGCGCCGCCATGGCTGTGACCCGACGGTTTCAATGCTTGAGTTCAACAGACGCCTTCTTTATGGTGGCTGCGATTGCGAAAACCCGTTCTGAAGGTGCGATTTCACTCTAAAGCCCCCCTTGCTTCATGACCTCTTGCAACCAGCGATCTACTGCTCCCCATCATCTGTTGCGGGCACATCGTCTACTGACAACGGTCGTCTACGTCGCCTTCGCGGCGCTGGTGGTCTCGGCAAACCGGATCGAAGCCGCCGAACCCGCTGGGGATCCCACTGCGGCGAATCGACCCAACGTGTTGATGATCGCGATCGACGATCTCAACGACTGGGTGCAGCCACTCGGAGGGCACCCCCTGAGCCAGACCCCCGCGATGCAATCCCTTGCTGAAAGAGGCGTGACGTTTACGAACGCGCACTGCCAATCGCCGCTTTGCAACTCGTCCCGAACCAGTCTGATGCTTTCCCTGCGTCCCTCCACCTCGGGTGTCTACGGATTGCGGCCATGGTTTCGAAATGTGGAGCGACTGCACTCAGTCACCTCCCTACCGCATCACTTTCATGACCATGGCTATGTCACCTACAGTGGTGGCAAGGTCTATCACGGTGGTTCTGATCGCAAAGCAAACGGGGACATGCCACGGGAGTTTGATTCCTACGGTCCCCCAGGCGGGACCGGCATTCGACCACCTGAGAAACTGATCCCGGCAACCCCTTCGGGCGATCACCCCTTAATGGACTGGGGCGTGTTTGATCATCAGGACAACCAAAAGGGTGACTGGGCCGTGGCGAGCTGGGCCGAGGAAACACTGCGGAAGATGCCAAACGACAAGCCGTTCTTCCTAGCGGCGGGATTCTTTTTGCCCCACGTTCCCTGCCACGTCACGCAAAAGTGGTGGGACATGTATCCGGGAGACGCGTCGATCTTGGTGCCGATCAAGCGGGATGATCGCGCTGACTGCTCGCCGTTTTCGTGGTACCTGCATTGGAACCTTCCCGAGCCCCGTCTCAGTTGGCTGCAGCACCACAAACAACGCGTGAACCTGACACGTGCTTACCTGGCCTCGATCAGTTTTGTTGACAGTCAGGTACGGCGCGTGCTCGACGCGCTCGCTGAAACCGAGCACGCGGATAACACCCTGGTGGTGCTTTGGAGTGATCACGGGTGGCATCTCGGCGAGAAGTTTCTGACGGGCAAGAACACGCTTTGGGAACCCTCGACACGTGTGCCGCTGATCATCGCTGGGCCAGGGATCACGACCGGGCGCTGCGATCAACCCGCGGAGCTGCTGGACATCTACCCGACACTCGTGGATCTCGCTGGGCTTCCCACACCCAACCGCCCGAAGGGCCTGCCTGTCGAAGGAATTTCCCTCCGTCCTCAACTGCAAGACCCAACGCTCAGTCGCGCTCGACCCGCCATCACCGACCACAACCCTGGCAACCAGGGCATACGAGATCAACGCTATCGCTTGATTCGGTATGCGGACGGCTCGGTAGAGCTGTATGACATCAGGCAGGATCCCCACGAGTGGACCAACATCGCGGGTCAGCCGGAGATGGAAGTCGTTGCCAAGCGTTTGGGTGCGCATGTTCAGTCATCGCCGGCGCCGCTGGCTCCTGGAAGCGCTGCCCGCGTGCTAGAGCAACGTTCAGACGGTTGGTATTGGGAAGGCAAGAAGATCGATCGCGATCACCCGCCCATGAGCATTCACCCCACCAAGCCAAGTGAGCTCCCCTAGCATCTCCGGCAAACGCAGACTTCATCCTTCAACCGCCATTGGCGCCGGCACAAATCAACGAGAAAGCCTTCACCCTCCTAGCAGGAGGGTCGAGCGAAGCGAGGGGAGGTAGAAATCTAGAAATTGTGGCTGGGGCTGATCGCCGTAGCCGGTCGCAAGTCGACACTTAAGTCACCGCTGAAGAACTCGAGCGTCCCTTCCCCTCGCTTCGCTCCACCGTCCCTAGGGAGCGCGAACAAAAAAAGCAGAGCCAACCGCGCCGCGCAGTTGGCCCTGCTTTTTCTATCCGAGCGATCATTGCCGTGACTCAAAGGTCAGCCACGACAATGACCGGAAACTGAGATCAGGCATTGGCATCAACCGGGTAGGCATGCATGCCGTGCTCCGAGATGTCCAATCCGACGGTCTCTTCCTCGACGCTGACGCGGACACCCATGATGAGCTTCAATATGAAGAACACCACGAAAGCGACAACGAACGCAAACGCACTGATGGCGAGGGTGCCGATCAACTGAGTCACCACGTCGAAGTCCGCGCCTCCAAAGATCCCAACGGCAACGGTGCCCCAAATGCCGCAAACGCCGTGAACGGAGATCGCACCGACGGGGTCATCGACCTTGATCTTGTCAAAGAAAATGGTTGAGAACACAACCAGGACGCCGGCGACACCGCCCATGATGATCGCCGACATTTCGCTGACGACATCAGCACCAGCCGTGATGCCCACCAGCCCGGCGAGGATCCCGTTCAAGGCCATCGAGACATCTGGTTTGGTGCTGACCGCCCAGGACACGATGATCGCAGCGACCGCCCCCGCGGCTGCACCAAGGGTGGTCGTGGTGAACACAAACGAGACCAACTTGGGATCCGCGGAGAGGACGGAACCGCCATTGAAACCGAACCATCCGAACCACAGCAAGAAAACGCCGATCGCGAGCAATGGCATGCTGTGACCTGGGATCGGCGTGATGCCCGAAGGCATGTACTTTCCAGTACGTGGGCCAAGAATGATCGCACAAGCAAGGGCGGCAAAGCCACCGAACGCGTGCACGACGCTGGAACCGGCGAAGTCGTAGAAGCCCATCTGATCGAGCCAGCCACCGCCCCACTTCCAGCTACCTGTGATGGGGTAAGCGAATCCGACGAGGATGGTCGCGAAGACCATGAAGGTCGGCAGCTTGACTCGCTCGGCGACAGCACCTGAAACAATCGTGGCACCGGTCGCGGCGAACATGGCCTGGAAGATGAAGTCACCCCACCACGTGTAACCCGCGTTATAGGCCGACGTGGTCATCATCGGGTCATCCAGTGAAGCAGCGAACCACGAACCCGGAGCGAAATAACCGTTGAAGTCGCCTGGGTACATCGCATTAAAGCCCCAAAAGGCGTACAGGAGCACACCGGAACAAACGATCCAGACGTTCTTGAAGATGATGTTGACGGCATTCTTCTTTTGCGTCAGCCCTGCCTCCACCGTGGTAAAGCCGAGGTGCATGATGAACACGAGGGCGGCTGAAATGCAGATCCAGAGGTTGTTGACTGTGAAAACAGCGTATCCATCTGACTCGACAAACTCGTCATAGGACATGACTTCGGCTTCTTCCTCCGCGGGCGCCTCCTCCGCAGCCGCGTCCTCTTCCTGCGCGTACGCGGAAGGCACGGGAGCAAACCCGAGACACAGGCCCAAAATGAGGGCCCAGATGGTGAGCATTCCTGCTCGAGAACTGGTAGACATTCGACACACGACCTTTCGAGAGAGAGGGAGGGACACATGAGCTCTGTGTCGCATTAGCAATCACATGCCCAAGTTGATCAATGGCCAGCGGACAACCCGTGGCCACCTGCCCCTGAAAGGCCGTTGGCTGAGATCCCGACAGGAAATCCGCCGAGGTTGGATGAGGAGCGTCCGCCTGACCGCCTGAACGAGCAAGCGGGAGGCCAAAGAAGGCCGTGCCCTGGTGAAACGAGCCCTAAGTCACTATGAGAGAATTGCTTGCAATTTTCGAAAATTTTCTCAAGTGAGCCGATCGCCTCGGGGAATGAAGATCACATGTCGAATTATCGGGCATTTGCGAAAGCGCGGTGCTTACAAACCAAGCACAATCGGTGAGGCTGAATCTCCACCAAAACGATTCGAACGCCTCGACGGACCGGAATCAAGGATTATCCGGCCGAAATAAAGGAAGTCACGTTTGCTCAGCCGGCATTTAATGGATACAATCCAAACCTTAAAAAGAGCGTGGCTTATTGACGCAGCGTGAATCTGGGGCACCCATGCGTGATTTGCGGGCAGCTTGAGCCAAAGTCGCGCGAATTCAAAAAGTGATCTTGACGCCAAACACGTGGGTCTTGAGACTCTTCCCCGGCTTGTCACGCAGCGGACGCCAGCCCACCGGACCGCGCCTGTCGGCGGTTTGGAGGAGCATGACAATCTTGTGGTTGACTTGATCGTTAAGCTCCGACGCGGCTGGGACACTACGTTACAGGGATGTACCAAAGCAACACGGATCGGATCCGTTTCATTCAAGCCCGCTGCCCTTGCTCCTCGAGGATGTTTTGTCCGCCCCCTTGGACTTCGACGTCAAAGAGCGTGTTCGCGCCGCCTCCGACATCGTGGATGTCATCGGACGCGATCTTGAGGTACGCCGGCAAGGGCGCCACTTTGTGGCGCGCTGTCCATTCCATAACGACACGCGTCCCTCCATGTCGGTCAATCAGGAACGGCAGACTTGGAAATGCTGGGTCTGTGACATCGGCGGGGACGTTTTCAACTTTGTGATGCGTCGCGAGGGCGTGGATTTCCCAACGGCGCTCCGATCCTTGGCGGACGCTGCCGGGATCGAACTTCCAGAGATGCGTCGATCCAAGAAGACCCAAGCCGGGCAACCCGACGACCGCCCAACCTTACGCGAGGCATTGGCTTTGCTTGCAAGGGCCTACCAAGATCACTTGGCGAGCTCGAAGGACGCGGACGCAGCGATCGTGCGCAACTATGCGGATCGCCGCGGCATGAACGCTTCCGTTCGTGATCGCTTTGGAATCGGCTTTGCGCCCCAGCGGTGGGACTTCGCGATCAAGACCCTGAGAGACGCGGGCTATACAACCGAAGTCGCGGTTGCCGCCGGCGTGGCCATCGAGCGCGCCAGTGGAGGCGCTTACGATCGTTTCCGCGGTCGTCTGATGTTTCCCATCATCGCGGCCACGGGTGAGGTGATTTCGATGGGTGGCCGCATCATCCCAGAAATCGTGCAGCAGACAGCAGCTGCGGACGGGAACGAGCCGGGTGCCAAATACATCAACGGTCCCGAGACCCTGCTGTTTCGGAAATCACGTGAGCTGTACGGCCTGAACCTCGCTCGCGACGCGATTCGGCATGGTGGCGAGGCCTTGATCATGGAGGGCTACACGGACGTGATCGCGGCCCATCTGGCGGGCCTGGAGAACGCCGTCGCGGTGCTTGGTACCGCGTTGACCGCCGACCATGTCCGCGTTTTGAAACGCTACACCCGAAGGGCGGTCTTGGTCCTCGATGGTGACGATGCGGGGCGCCGACGTGCCGATGAGGTCTTGAACCTGTTTGTCAAAGCGGACTTGGATCTTCGTGTCCTGACGTTGCCGGAAGGCGCTGACCCCGCTGACTTCCTGGCTCAGAATTCGGCGGGTGCCATGAAATCGCTGACGTCCGAGGCGCCGGATGCCATCGACCATCGGCTCGCCCGCCTCTCACAGGGCCTGGACGTGAAGTCGGACACACATGCGGTTTCGGAAGCCATTGATTCGGTACTGCGAGTCCTCGCTGAGTCACCGGCAGCGCGAGATCCCGACGACCTGAAAATGGCGCACATGCTCGAAAGAATCGGCCGCCGCTTCGAAGTGGACTCCGACCGATTGCGGCGTCGCTTGAAATCCATCGTGGATCAGCGTAAATCATCCGGGTCATCGCGTCGCACTCACTCGGACGCGATCAGCCAGGCCCCAACGAAGCGGGCGCAAACCCCGTCGACCTGGGATGATGAGGCGGCCGCGCTCCTGGGGCTGGATGCAGCGGTGAACGAACGCAACGCGTCTTTCGGCCACGCCAACCACGCGCCCACTGGCGACCGCTCGGATTCCAAACCCTCCGCTTTGACTGGCATTGATCGAGAACTCTTTGAGGTTTTGATTGAGTCACCTGCCATCGCTGCGACGGCCGTGGAAGCGATCGACCCACAGTGGTTGGATTCGGACATGGGGCGCATGCTCTTCAGTGCCTACCAAGACCTTGAGCTTGCCGGACGCGAGCTAGACGTGGATTCGTTGCTGACGTTGATCGAAAACGATGCCCTCAAGATGCAGATCGTCCGCTTGCAAGATCGCATTGATGCACGCGAAGCGCCGGGGCTGTCGGACCCGGAGACGCGTTACTCGGCGATTGTGCTTCGCTACCGCGAACGGGAGTTTGCAGCGGAGGAATCACGACAGATCGAGCGACTGAAAGAAGCGGCGTTGCCGGAAGACGAAGAAGTGGCTCTATTGGAACAACTGATCGCGGCCCAGCGTTTACGACACACACCCACGTAAGAGCGACTTCACGAATACGGCTACGTCACAGACACCCAGCAATCACGTGATTCATCGAATCTGAATAGGAGACCACCAACCAAACACTCCCGTTTCTTTCCAATAACGACCATGATCAACGAATCGCGTTCTCCCGCGGTTTGCTTTGTGAACCAAGGACGCGATTCACTGTCCCACGATGGGGCTGACCCTAAACATGAGGTTTAATGATATGCAAGTGATGGACCCCAGTCTGAATGCATTGATCACGCGCGGTAGCCAGGATGGTTTCTTGACATTTGAGGATGTCAACGCGTATCTGCCCGATGAAGACACCAATCCCGAGAAGCTCAACGGGCTGCTGCTGGCACTGGAACGCCGCGGGATCCCGCTGGTCGAAGCTTCCGAAGCTGCCAATTTGCCCACAAAGAACAGCGCGGGCAATCGGCCCGAAATCAATCTGGAAGGTTTCCGGGCTGGAGCGGAGCTATCAGGGGTCGCCCCCGGAGGAACCGACGAAAGCGAGCCCATGTCGGTCGCGGATCTACCCAAAGCAAGCGAAGATCCGATTCGCATGTACCTCAGCCAGATGGCACAGATCCCCTTGCTATGTCGGGAAGAAGAAATTGCTTTGGCAAAGAAGATTGAGATCACGCGAAAGCAATACCGCCGCGCCCTGCTGGAATCCGACTATGCCATGCGTGCGACGGTCGAAACCCTGGAGAAGGTACACGCGGGCGAGTTGCCCTTTGACCGCACGATCAAAGTCAGCTTGACCGAGCGTCTGACGAAGGAGCAGATTTCTCAACGCATGCCTCATAACTTGCGGACGCTAAGCGAGTTGATTGCTCAGAACAAAGTGGATTTTGAGCTGCTGGTGCGTCGCAGCACTTCACCGCGATTAAAGGCGCAGGTGCGTCAGCGATTTCTTCGTCGTCGCCGCAAATGCCTCGAGCTGGTGGAGGAACTCAGTCTCCGAAGTCGCCGCGTCAACCCGCTGCTCAAGCAATTGGAAGAGATCTCGCGTCGCATGAACTACATTCGGCAGCGTCTTGGAGAACTGGGGCACGATGCGGTCAGCCGCGATGAAGCCGCGGACCTTCGTCAGGAGCTACGCGAGCTGATGCTGGTCACCAAGGAGAGTCCTGAAAGCTTGGACAAACGCATTCGGCGAGCGCGACATCACTTCGACCAATACGAAGCCACCAAGCGGGAACTGAGCGCTGGGAACCTTCGGTTGGTGGTTTCCATCGCAAAGAAATATCGCAACCGCGGTCTGTCGTTCTTGGATCTCATTCAAGAGGGCAACACCGGGCTCATGCGCGCGGTTGACAAGTACGAGTATCGGCGTGGTTTTAAATTCAGCACCTACGCCACTTGGTGGATTCGCCAAGCGATCACGCGCGCCATCGCGGACCAGGCGCGTACGATCCGAATCCCGGTCCATATGATTGACGTGCTTAGCAAGCTCCGCCAGGCTCAGAAACGCCTGACGCAGAGCCTTCGTCGCGAGCCGACCTATGAAGAGATTGCCACCGCCACGGAGGTGCCTATCGAAGAAGTGCGTCGCGTGATGGACATTGGTCGGCACCCGATCAGCCTGGATCGTCCCGTTGGCGAGGGCGAAGACAGCAGTTTCGGGGAATTCGTCGAGGACAATGAGAACGAAAACCCCGTTCGCATCGCCGCCAGCGGCATGCTCCGTGGGAAGATCGATGAGTTGTTGAAAACGCTGACCTTCCGTGAACGCGAGATCATCCGTCTGCGATACGGGTTGATCGACGGTTACAGCTACACGCTGGAAGAGTGTGGACGGATCTTCAAGGTGACCCGCGAACGCGTTCGACAGATCGAAGCGAAAGCCGTGGCGAAGCTGCAAAGCCCATCACGCGCTGATCGCCTCGAGTCGTACCTGAAACAGGCTGCTTGAGCACGCTTCGGGGCATTGCTGAACCTGCTTCGGGTCCTTGCCATGACACGGCCATCCGAGCGCGATCAAAACCCCTTGTGCTTTGTTCCAGTTGAATGGGAACAAAGCACTTGATTCGCTCGTGAGTGCGGCACCAAAGCATGCTCACGGAAGTGGGATGGCCTCGATCATGAATGGGACGGCCACCTGGCTCACCGAAACGGGCGACTGGTAAATCAGCCGTAGTGACGCATCGACGGAACTGCTCCCGCCGAAATCAAACAGGTAACCGATTCCGACCTCGTTCGGTGATTGGCTGTAAACCTGGTAACCCAAATGGTCCAGACGCGTGCCATCGTCGCTTTCGGCGTGCGCGTCGTTCTCCAGCAGCCACATGCGATGGCTCTCCAGCGCATCACCGGCTTCTGCCAAGGTGACGCGCAAGCGCACTTCGTGAAGGGGGCCGTTTGGGCGGACTGACTCGATGGCCACGGTCATGGCGTCTTTGGATTCGAGTGCGCCTGGCTGACTGATCTTAAGCGAAAACTTGTGGCGAGGACCTGGCATCAAGGCCTGGATTCGACCTTGGATGCGCGCGATCGCGTCCACCTCCGGATCTCGACGAACGGGCAATTCCATTGGCAATACGAATTCGGACTCGGTGAGGTCACTCGTGGTGGCGATCTCAATCGTTTCGCCGGACGCCTGCGATTGGAGCGGCGCTCCATTGCTCAGGTTCGCCTGCAGTTCACCGACGGGGATCGTAAGACCGATGGGGGTCCGATTGGGTTGCCATGCCAAGGTCATCGTCACGTTGAGGCCACTCAATCGTGGCCGCCCCAGCACACGACGTGAGGTCACCGTGGTCGGCTCCATCCGATAGACCCCTGCATAAGCCGCCGAATCCACGCGTGACGGTCGCTCCTCTTCACGTGGCACCAGCATCAGCGTCGAACGATCGCCGCCGTAAATGTTGACGTCCAGATCGCTTTGATCGAGCAGCAGGTCAAGTGCTTGCCAAAATGACAAAGGTCCGGCAGGGACCACCACGGGTGCGTTCTCGTTGGCGTTGTGCTCAAACTCAACCTCCGTGGCCAAGCTGATGGCTTCCAAAGCTGCGCCCAGCGTTTCAGCCCCGTCCAAATCGATTGTATCCAAGCGACTTGCTTCGGCGCTCCTCGCCCGTTGCCATGACGCGATCACGTCTTGCAAACGTAGCCTGGCTTCTTGAGACAGATGCGCGGTGGAAACCGGGAGATGCACCCGAGCCCGCGGCCCTGCCTCGATCAGACGCTGCTCGGCTTTCCGCCGCGTGGCCAACTGTGGGGCATCCAACTGATCGACCCAAAGGGACACCTCGTCTTCGCTGGGAGCTGTGTCGGAAGCGTCGTCCGGGACGTCCGACGTGTCCTCTGACAAGGCTGCCGCGTCGCCGCTCTCTGGCTGTGATTGGGCGGAAACGATGCCGGGCAACAGCAGCAAGCTCGCCAGCAGCGTGACGCAATGCCGCCTCGCTTGCACATACCGTGGTTGCAATGACTCATCAATCGAGCCAGCACGTTGGCTTTCCCGGCGGTGTGGCAAAACGGAAACGTGATGTCGAAATGCAACGCCCATGGCTCAGACACGACCGAATTCAACGTGAAACGATTTGGTGGTGCCACAATCGCCAGAATTCGAGGCTTCATGCGCCGCCGGCGATTGGGCAGCCATGGATTCTAACCTAGCCTTACACACCTGCGTGGAATCCGGGGGGATCACGCGGATGCGTTTCCGAATTGGCCGCATTCTTGCATGTCTCTATGAAACCCCCTGTCAATAACAGAAGTCTCCCAAGAACGGCTGTCCGTCGAGCTTTCTTGGTTCGCGCCTGTGTGTTGTTCGTGGTTTCGGTTGTGGTCCTCGATGGCAGCCCCATCGCTGCGCAGTCGGCATCCAGCCAAACACGAACCCTCACCTCGCGTCGGGCCTCAAGCGCCAGCAACACACCCGGAATCACGCCCGCTGTTGGCGTGGACGTACTCCTGCACGGCGATTGGCATCGCGGCCTGCGGCTCATCCAAAGTCATTCAGAATCCTTGCTTATCACGCGTGATGGTTGGCTGCATACCGTTCCACGATCGGAGGAGGGCTCGCGCATTCGTGTCACGAACCGTGCCTTCTCAGCGATTCCCGCCAGTGAACTGCGGCAACGTTTGCGAGCCGAGTTCGGCTCCCGTTTCGAGGTCGTTGCCACGAAGCACTTTTTGGTGGTGCAGCCTCGTGGTCGCGGTAAGAGGTGGCCCGATATGTTTGAACGCTGCCATCGCAGCTTCGTAGGCACCATGGATGACCTGGGCGTCCACGTACGCAAGGGACGATTTCCCATGGTCGCTGTCGTCTTCCCCGATGCCAGAGCGATGTACCAAGAGTTCGACCGCTTGGATATCTCCGTTGGGCGTGTCTCGGGGCTGTATGCCAACCGATGCAACCGGGTCATGACGCATGATGGCGGCCACCTGCAGCAAATCGCGGCCACCGTTCGGCATGAAGCGGCACATCAATCGGCGTTCAACACCGGTGTTCACAGCCGTGTCAACGATACGCCCAGTTGGTTGTCAGAGGGACTGGGCCAACTCTTCGAGCCCGCCTCCATGGCAGAAGGGCATGCGGGTTCCACGTTGACACAGAGAATCAACCGCGAATCCATGCAACACATCGCGTCCAAGTTCAGTTTGCGAAGTCCATCCGAACTAGCGCCTTTTCTGGACCAACTGATTGCGGGCGACGCGATGTTCCAGAACCCGAGCACGGTTCACACCGCCTACTCGATCAGTTGGGCGATGGTGTTCTATTTGACCGAACGCAATCGAAAGGCGCTTGCGGACATGCTCAACCACACCGCATCGCGCAGTCCCTTTGAAGACTATCGCGCGGGCCAGCGCAGGATCGACTTCCAACGCTTGGTCGGCGACCCCGCGGCCTTCAGCATCGAACTCACTCGTTTTCTGTCGCGACTGAAGTAGCGGCTTTGCAATCACACGGGTTGTGATAGGACGGCTTGTGTGATCCGAGCACGGCGTGCTCGGCGACAGTCGACGCGTTCTCCGAACGCGAATCGCCCCCGGTCCTTTGTCCTAAGTCAGCTGCGACCGCCCCGATTGCTTGAGTGCAGCGACAGCTTCGCGCACCCTCTCTTCCGATGATTTGGGGGCGACCAGCGTGGCGTCCCCCGTTTGGACGACGATCAGGTCATCCAAGTCAATCGTCACGATCGTGTGATCTGCATTACCAAAGACGATGCAATCCTGGGTGTCGATTCCAATGTGCGAGCCGATCACGGCGTTGCCGGATTCGTCTTGCGGTTGCAGTCGCGAGAGGGCTTGCCAACTTCCCACGTCATCCCAGTCGAAGGGAGCCTCGATCACAATCACGTTGGGATGACGCTCCATCACGGCGTAGTCAATGGACTTTCCATCGATGGCTTCGAACTCCTTTTGGAAAGTGGTTTCCGCGTTGTCCGTGCCAAACGCGGTCTTGATCGCGTCGAGGTGCGCATACATCTCGGGCTCATGTTTGGCTAACGACTTCCAAATCGTATCCGCACGCCACAAGAAAATGCCGCTGTTCCAGTAGAAGTTGCCGGACTCGAGATACGATTCCGCCGTCGCGCGGTCGGGTTTCTCTCGAAAGCGCACGACCTCGAACGTGGGGGCGCCATCCTCCGATATGGAATCGCCACTTTGAATGTATCCAAATGACTCCGCGGGATAGCTGGGCCGAATTCCAAAGGTGATGATAGCCCCGGGTTGCGACTCAAGTAGCGTCGCCCCCTGCTTCACGGCGTTTGCAAAGGCATCGTGATCCTGAATCACATGGTCGGCGGGGCAGACGAGCATGATGCCGTCGGGGTCTTCCGCCAGCACGCGGGCTGCCGCGATCCCAACACAGGGCGCCGTGTCGCGGCGACACGGTTCGCCAACGATATTCTCAGCAGGCACCGTGCTTAACTGTTCGATGATGGCCGCGGTCAAATGAGCGGCGGTGATGACAGACACACGTTGGGGATCGATCACCCGCTCCAAACGCCGGAACGTCGACTGGATCATCGTTTCATCGCCAGTCAGATTCAGCAGCTGCTTTGGCTTCGCATTGCGGCTGGCGGGCCAAAAACGGGTTCCACTGCCCCCCGCCATGATGATCCCGTGAAGCATGGATTCAGTCTTTGTCTGAGGAATCAATTCGTTCGTCCAGCAATCGGAGAGCCATCGAAAACTGCTGTACCTCCGGCGCCAATTCAGCCGCACGTTGTAGACGCGCCCGAGCCTCTTTCCAATCGCCCGACAGATACAAGGCTAAGCCATAGCGATATTGCACATCGGCGTTGTCAGGAACCAGGTCGGCATCGCGCCCCAGGAGCGGTAACTCGTCCTGACGCAACTTGGACGCCCACTCCACCAGGGCGCGCCCACCTCCCGCTGCGTCCAATTTCTCGATCACTTCCCGTGCTGGACGACTCTGCTGTTGTTGTTCCACCAAACGTTCCAACAGAGCGGCCAGGTTCGTGCGCGGCCCCGTTGTGGTCGGCTCCAGCTGGATGGCGGTCTGATAAGACTGAATGGCTTCCCCGAATCGCCCCCGCTGTTCGCAAAGCATCGCCCACCCCATGTGAGAACCCGCGCGATCCGAAGCAACCATCCATTCTTCCTTGACGCCCTCCAAAACAGCATCGACCGCGTCTTTGCGTGAACCCGACAAGCTTTGATAGCCGCCAGAACGCACAATCGCCTGTGCCGCTTGGCTGCGCACCAAACGCGACGAGTCGTTTAGCAGTGGCTCCAGCAATGTGAGCGAACGGTTGGGTTCCGCGACAGAAACGACGCGGGCCGCGGTCGCACGCAGAAGCGGGTCTTCCTTCGGACGCTCCAGGATCTCCTTGGCGGCGGTGACCACGCGTCGTTCGCCACGTAGTGCCAACTCATCCAAGGCCGTGGCCCGCGCGATCGCGGGCGTGACGCCGTCTTGTCGCAGCGAAAGTGCCAAAGCATCTGCCACCCCATTGGTGTTGCCCGACCGTAAAGCCACTAGGGCTTCCGCGAAGTGCCGGGGTTGTTTCCGATCCTCGCCGTACCACTTTTCGCACGCCTCATCGCACCATCGATTCGACTCTTGAATGGCGTTTGCAATGTCGACGTTCTCCTCCGCGGCCAACAACCAGTCGGCGTACTTGGCTCCCTCGAGTTTGTCCTGCGCCGCCTGGGGCAGATTCTTCCACTGATCCTGGACATGGCAGCTACTGCAAGCGTTTGGCGTTCCAATGGACACGGATAGATCGGGACGAGGCACACGAAGACTGTGGTCTCGACGAGCATCGACTTCCATGTACGTGGTGTGTGGCATGTGACAGTTAACACATTGCGCACCAGCGGTACCGACCGGGTGATGGTGATGCGATGGAACGTCGTACTTCCCGGCCGCGTGTTGGTGGCACGACGTGCACACTTGGTTTCCCTCGGCCTTGAGATTCAGCGAATGAGGATCGTGGCAATCCGTGCAGCGAATCCCCTTGTGGTACATCTTGCTCTGGATGAATGAACCGTAGACATAGACTTCATCCTTGATCTGCCCGTCGGCGTGGTAGGTATCCTCGCGCAGGAGCTCCAGATGGAAGTTGTTGCAAAAGGGTTCTCCCGCCAGAAACGCCTCGTCGAGGACACCGCGTCGGCTGTGGCAGGCCGCACACGCGTCCAGTTGAGGCTGAGGGTCGTCTCCCTTCAGCTTGGCTAGCCCGTAGCCATGGTTCCGATCCCAGAAAAGTGACTTCCGAGACGCCAGCTCAAGATGCAAGCTCGCCGGTCCGTGACAGGATTCACAGGAGACATCGATCTCCGTGAAAGTCGTCCGATACTCGTTGTGGGCCACGTCAAAGTTGCGATTCAAATTCGTTGAGTGGCAATCGGCACACATGGTTTGCCAACGCTGTGCGGTTCCCGTCCAGTGCAAAGGGTCGTCCGGCTGCAACTTGTCGGCAACATCCGGCGGCCGCAAATAGAACCACTCATTCTTCTCGCAGTCCCAACTGATCCTCAGAACTTGCAAGCGTCCGATCTCATTGGGGGTGGCATCGGCGGGTCGATCAAATTCAACCATGTATTGTTGGAGAGGATGGACGCCGAATACGTAGGCGACTTCATAGTCACGCATTTCACCATCAGGTCCCTCCGTGTGAACCATGAAGCGTTCCCCGTCACGGAACATGCGGCTGGTCATGCCATCGTGTTCCAGGATCGCATCCTTGAAATCGCCCAGCACCGTTTCGGGGCGAGCATGGTCCATCGCCAAGTCATGATGCGACCCGCGAAACGCCTCCGACTCTTCGCGGTGGCATTCGACGCATGCTTGCCGCCCAACAAAGGTTGCCTGCGCATCGACAGGAAGACCGCGGCTGTAATCCCACGTGACTCCGGCCGTTAGCAGCGCAACGCAACCGGCCACGCCGCCCCAGACGGGGTGGTGTGCGAGGAACGTGACGATGGAAGCAGGAACGGAGCGCGATTTCGTGACCGGCGCGGCCGCGCGATCATCGGTTCGTGATAGGTCGCGGGGATGAGCGGTGGAACCAGACAAGGTGGGCAGATCAGTCGGATGCAGGGAAGGACGGGGGCACCTTTGCGGTTGGATTGTTGCGTTCCAACGCGCGTTGTAGGTGCCATACCGCTCGACGTCGCAATTCGTTCACCAAAATCCCCGAAGGGATGGTGTGGGGTGCCGGCGGGGCATCCCCGAAACGCCCATTGTGATCATCTGGCGCCGCCGCGTCGAACGATTCGCCGCTGGGATGGGGGTGCCCGTGTGAATCCTTCGCATCGAGCTCGGTTTGCGACGGTTGTGACAGCCGTTCAATCCATCGCGCCGCCTGGAGCAAAGACTCGGCGGCCCGTAGCTGGCGATTCTGGAGACGTGGGCGTGACATTGGCTGACTGTGGGAGGGCTCGCGTAGATCAGGTTCGGGAGCCAGCGAGGAACCCTCCAGCACGCTTCCCTCGCGATGAAGGTGCTCCAGCAAGTCACCCAGCATCCCCACGTCCTTCTGAGGAACGCCCCCGCCCTGCAGGACGCGTTGGACCGCTTTCAGCGTCGGCTCGTCGCCCAATGCGGCAGGGTCCTCTGGATTGTCGGGCAACACCCAAGGCTTGCCATCGGGTCCCAGCCGCAGGTTTGAATCCGTGCTTGTTTCGGTGGTATTCCCGGGATCGGCGCTCTCACGCGGTTCTTGGCTGCGGACCTGAGAATGCCACGTGACTACAACTGCGAGACAAGGCACCGCAAGCCAGCACACGAGCGTCCGTTTCAACTGAGTCCCCCGCGCGGCGTTAGGCCAGAACGCAGCGTTAACTTCGCGGTTCCAGCCCCAAACTGGCGAGGTCCAATTGCGTTGCATCGGCCCACAAGGATTCCAAGTCGTAGTACGCTCGCGTTTCTTCATCGAACAGATGAACCACCACGCTGCCATAGTCGAGCACAATCCAACTGCTTTCCTG